>JAHEKD010000165.1 GCA_024638545.1 Gammaproteobacteria bacterium | reverse complement strand
ACTGCAGCTCCGCCAGGGTGATCGCGTGTTGATGGTCGCTGATTCGGTGCGTGATAAACTGGCCCTGCTCCAGACGTTTACTCCATATTGCATAACCATTGGACTCAAAATACAGAATCTTTATCAACGTCTTACGGCGATTGACAAAGACATACCAGTGGCCGTTGAGCGGGTCCTTGTCCAACTGATGTTTGACCAGGGCAGATAGGCCATTAAAGCTTTTGCGCATGTCGGTCGCCCCGGTGTACAGCCAGATGCGGACACCGGACCCAGGATAGAGCATGTTCAGCGACTGATCTTAAGGTGCATGCCCGATCCCAGATCAAGTTCGATCAGCAGGGTATGTGAGAGGGTGGGCTCGGTTGATTTTGCAGCAACCAGTTCAACCAGGCGGCCTGAAGACGATGTATCATCGGTTACATTGTGCCGGCTAAATCGGGTCTGCCATTTTCGGAACGTCGCCAGGGAATAATCGTGTTGATCACAATACCGCTTGGCACTCAGATTTGACCGGCGGTAGTGGGTGATAATTTCAGCCCATTGGACGGCGCTGCGGCGAGGGCGTCGGGTTGGCATCTGTTGGCTCCAGGTTTGAATGCCTGAAAAAGCCTATCAAAAACTGAAGCCGGTGATAAGAACGTGCGGAAATGACCGCTTACACACTGCAGACCATAATCGTGAATCCTGGTTTATTTAAATCCAGGGCATCAACAAACTTAAGGCGTTATATCAACTACATTGTTTGGGACCAAAAGGAAATCCTATCATTAGTGGTGCTTTTATAATTTCTGAAGCATCTAATGTCAACCACCCATTGGCAGCACAGCAAACTTGCTTACTGCCGCAATAATTGATGATTCTATTTCAGATTTATATGCTGGAGCAATAAGCGTGAACGATCTTCAAACACTATTACTTAAAATCAAGAATTTGTATGAATAGTCCGGACTTTGCCCTGCTTGCACATGAAAATACTAAAACTACTCAACGACATTACAGGAGAAAATTGCCTATTGTAAAACCGTTAAGATGAAAAGTATTAGAAAGCACTGAGTTTATTAGAAACAGGTACTTTCGAGAAATCAGCTAAGCTACTGAAGAGTATAGGAAATTTGGCTCCCCGGGACGGACTTGAACCGCCGACCCAGTGATTAACAGTCACTTGCTCTACCAACTGAGCTACCGGGGAATGAGAAGCAAGCAATCCTACATTTGTCTTATCTTGAGGTCAAGTCCTGAACGTTATTTTATCGCGCACATCTGTGCTTTAGATCATCCCCTGGGATGATGCCTGGCGTGCAGCGATTTCAGCCTTTGCTTTGCGACATGTGTATAAATCTGGGTTGTGGACAGGTCAGAATGCCCGAGAAGCATTTGGGTAGTGCGTAAATCCGCACCATGATTGATCAAATGTGTCGCAAATGCGTGCCTGAGCGTATGCGGCGATAAGTCGGATTTCAGGCCAATCAAGCTCGCATATTTTTTAATTATTTGCCAAAACGCCTGCCGGCTCATCGCCATACCTCGACTGGATAGAAAAACCGCATCTGTTATCTGTTTTCTTAACAATTCTGGGCGTGCTGAGTTTAAATATTGCTCAATCCAGTCGATTGCTTCTTCGCCCATGGGCACAAGGCGCTGCTTGTTGCCTTTACCCGTAACGCGCACCACACCAGCCTGAAGATTGACCTGTGACAAGCTTAAATTAACGAGTTCCGAAACTCTCAGGCCCGTTGCGTACAGGGTTTCCAGCATGGCCCGGTCACGCAGTCCGTATTTTGAACGGGTATCCGCAGCCTCGAGTAATTTCTCAACCTCCTGTTCACTGATTACTTTGGGGAGATGGCGCATTGACTTTGGCATCGCGACATCTTTAACAGGATTGACGGTTATCCATTTTTGCGCAATTGCAAACTGATAATAGCGCTTCACGCTTGACAGAAAACGTGCAGCCGTTCTTGACTGTGCGCCCTTCTCCATTCGATAAGACAAATAGGCAAGCAAATCGGTACGCGATGCCTTTGTGAGTGTGATATCACGCTTTGCCAGCCAACTGGAATAGATCTTAAGGTCGGTCCTGTAAGCAGTGATGGTATGCTGACTCAGCCCGGATTCCAGCCAGATCCAGTCCAGGAACTGGTCTATATGGGCTTCATCACTTTGCAGCATGAATTCCAGTACAGATTGCCTTGACTCAGAGGCTGAAGAGGGATGAATTAAGACGGCTCATCCTCCAGAATATATCAGTAATCCTAAATTTTTTCTTTAATTCGGGCTGATCGGCCGCTGCGCTCGCGCAGATAATACAATTTAGCACGCCTGACAGCGCCACGACGCTTTACATTAATTGCAGCAATCAGCGGGCTGTGCGTTTGAAAAACTCGCTCCACGCCTTCACCATAGGAAATTTTTCTGACTGTAAATGATGAATTCAGGCCCCGATTCTTCTTAGCAATGACCACACCCTCATAGGTTTGAAGGCGCTCGCGCTGACCTTCGCTTACGCGGACCTGTACTGCTACTGTATCGCCCGGGCCAAATTCAGGGATATCAGATTTTAGCTGTTGCTGTTCGAATTGCTTTATCACTTTCATAATTAATGATCTCTATTTTCCTGCTTATATTCATCCAATAATCGTTGTTCCAACTGAGTCAATTTTCGCGACTCGAGTAAATCAGGCCGTTTTTCGCTGGTTCGTCCCAATGACTGTTTCAACCGCCATTGATCTATCTCTCGATGATTACCGCTTAGCAATACATCCGGTACTCTATCACCATCATACTGTTCCGGCCTTGTAAACTGCGGGCAATCCAGTAAATCATCGCTAAACGTATCCTGGCTTGCAGATAAATCGTTACCCAAAACGCCGGGTTGCAACCGTGTAATTGCCTCAATAATAACCATTGCAGGCAGTTCACCGCCTGCAAGCACATAGTCGCCGATAGACCACTGTTCATCTACTTCAGTGCGGATCAGACGTTCATCAATCCCTTCGTATCGCCCGCAAATAAAAATCAATCCGGTCTCGTCCAGGTCCTGAAACTTCGCATGCGTGACTTTTTCGCCCTGCGGGCTCAGGTAAATTACCTTTCGCTTGTTCTCATGCTGCATCCTGGCGGCATTAATCGCTTTCGCCAGTGGTTCAGCCATCATCACCATTCCCGGACCTCCCCCATAGGGACGGTCATCAATGGTCCTGTATCGATCAGTGCAGTAATCCCGGGGATTCCAGCAACTAATCGAGCAAATTCCCATATCCAGCGCCCTGCTCAGGATGCCGTATTTAGATACGTCTCGTATCAGCGCGGGAAACAGTGTAATGACATCAAAATGCATTGCGTCATCAATAATCAGGTTCCCAATCGACAACCATTCGCCCGTCCTCCAGTACCACACTCTGAACGATTATTTCTGCATAAGGAATCAATCGTTCTTTATTACCGGATTTTACAACCATTACATCATTAGCTCCGGTTTCAATCATCTGTGTTATCTGCCCTAGCCGTTCACCTTTCAAGTTGAATACATCCAGCCCGATAATCTGTGACCAATAGTATCCCTCGTCCAGTTCAGCCAGTTCACTTTTATAAATCGCTATTGACTTACCTGACAGTGTCAGCGCTTCGGATCTGTTATCGATAGCTTTAATCTTCGCAATCAGGCCGCTGTTTGTGCGTTGATCATAATTTTCAAGCTGGTACTCATCGGCATTTTCACCCAGGAGCCAGCATTTATAACTGAATATCTGTTCAATCGGCCGAGTATAAGAAAATACCTTCACCCAGCCTTTAACACCGTAAGCAGCCTTTATTTCACCAATTTCAATTCGTTGATCAGGTGAATTATTGAATCGCTGCGGTGCACCGTCTTTAGTCAAACCTGTCGGATAAAACGCATTTTAAATACGCACTCTATCAAACTATCAAACTTGTTCAGTTGCCTGCGCTTGTTCAGTTGCCTGCGCTTGTTCAGTTGCCTGCGCTTGTTCAGTTGCCTGCGCTTGTTCACTTACCTGCGCTTGTTCGGTTACCTGCGCTTGTTTGATAAGGTGCTCAACACGCTCTGTCGGCTGGGCACCCTGACCCACCCAATATTCAGCACGCTCCAGATCCAATCGCAGTTTTTCTTCATTGCCTCGTGCCACCGGGTTAAAAAATCCTAATCTTTCAATAAAGCGGCTAGTCGTTGCGCGACGTTGATCCGCCACAACTATCGTGTAAAAGGGCCTTTTTTTCGAACCGCCACGGGCGAGTCTGATTCTAACCATTCGTTTTAAATTCCTCGATCATAATTGTGGGCATCTGCCCGATCACCAAAGGGGCTGAATTTTAACGCTTTTTTCAGTTAATGCAAACCATTTAAGCGCTTAAAACGGCATTCCGCCCGGCATACCGCCGCGACCACCCAGTCCGCTCAGCATTCTTTTCATGGCACCCTTGTTTTTCATTTTTTTCATCATTTTCTGCATTTGCGCAAATTGCTTCAACAAACGGTTCACATCCTGAATCTGTGTACCTGAACCTCTGGCAATACGGCGTTTTCGCGATCCATTAATCACCACCGGTTTACGCCTTTCCTCTGGCGTCATTGAGCCGATAATGGCTTTAATCTGGCCAAACTGCTTACCGCCTTGCTGCTGCATCATCTGCGCCTGGGCGGCGCTGGCACCAGGCAGCTTTTCGAGCATGCTGCCAATACCACCCAAGTTCTCCATCTGTTCGATCTGATCGCGAAAATCCTCGAGGGTGAAAACTTTGCCTCTTTTCAACTTCCTGGCTATTTTTCTGGCCTTATCCTGGTCGACTTTTTGCTCCACATCCTCAACCAGGCTTACGACATCGCCCATGCCCAGGATTCTAGATGCAATGCGGTCTGGATGAAAAGCCTCCAGCGCTGAAGTTGACTCTCCAACGCCGATAAATTTTATTGGTTTACCGGTAATTTGGCGAATCGACAATGCTGCACCGCCACGTGTATCGCCATCCATCTTGGTCAGAATGACGCCCGTTAAGGCCACAGCCTGATCAAATGCCCTGGCTGAATTAACTGCATCCTGTCCAGTCATGCTGTCAACCACGAACAGTGTTTCAACCGGCTGAACCTGTTGATGAAGAGCCTTAATTTCATCCATCATTTGTTCATCAACGTGCAGGCGGCCGGCAGTATCAATAATCAGCACGTCGAACAGCTGGCGTTTTGCATGGACTAAAGCGTCTTTGGCAATCTCGACAGGTTTCATCTGGGTAGAGCTTGGATGGAAATCAACGTTAAGATTTGCCGCTAATTTTTGCAGCTGATCTATGGCCGCTGGCCTGTAGACATCAGCGCTGACCAGCAGCACTTTTTTTTGTTTACGCTGTTGTAAAAACAGGGCAAGTTTTGCCGCAGTGGTTGTCTTGCCTGCACCCTGCAGTCCAGCCAGCAACACCACTGCCGGCGGTTGCGCAGACAGGTCGAGATCGACATTGGATTCACCCATCAGGCGTGTCAATTCCTGATTAACGACTCGAACAAGAACCTGCCCGGGCGTCAGGCTCTTTTTTACTTCTTCACCTACTGCTTCTTTTTTGATTTTTTCAACGAGCTCACGCACAACCGGCAGCGCAACATCCGCCTCCAGTAATGCAATCCTTATTTCTCGCAGCGGGGTGGCAATGTTTTCTTCTGAAATTCTGGCCTGTCCCTTAAGTTTTTTTAAGGTCAGGTTTAGACGATCGGAAAGCTGCTCAAACATCGTTCAATTAACACGTGGATTTAGGGTATTATACTTCGCCAGCGCTGAAATTGGCTTAAATACAGCAATAAAAAATGCGCCCTGAATGGCGACAGCATGATTGGTTAGCGCTCACGCCGGTTCATCACCGGATTTGCTTAACCTTAATTTATAGCGAACGCAATTATAAGCATCTGATTATATTGTCGACAAATTATTGTTGTATCGGATTTCGCCAGATCTGATGTTTTGCCGTTTGGCAATATTATCAAACCACGTTAAACTTTGTGCTGAATCATAAAACCTTTGGCTATCCCGATTTGGACACTTTTTCACTGCTGGCACTTCTTGGCGTGCTT
>JAHEKD010000164.1 GCA_024638545.1 Gammaproteobacteria bacterium | reverse complement strand
TATCTGCTGCAGCTGGCGAAACGTACGGGTGAGCGGACGCCAGTCCCAAAGCCGGATGTTATTAACGGTGTCCTGATTGCGTTTCAGGTTTTCCAGGCTGACAGTATTGACTGCCTGGTAGGAGCGAACTTCAATCTGGTCAAGGCCATAGGCCATGCGCGTAAACGCAATATTGTGGCGCAGATAAGGCGTCTCCAGCTCCAGTTCGTTCGGTTCCACTCGAAATCCCTGTATCGACCACGGGATGATGCCAAGGCCAATCACAACAAAGGCAATGTAAACACCGGCGATCGTCATCAGCAGCGTTCGCTGCCTGAGCGTTTGCGGTATCAAAACGGCTATACCGGTTGCGAAAGTAATTACCGTGCCGAACCACAGCGCGACGCGGATGATATGCACGTCAGTGTAACCCGCACCGTAAACCACGCCATCGTCTGACTGCAGCAGGGAATACCGGTCAAGGTAGTATCCCGCTGCCAGGGCAAACAGGCAAATCGCGAAATTGATGGAGACATGCCTGTATATGCCTGGTGGTGCGATGATCCCGCCAGCCCAGGTGATACTGAGCTGGCGGGAACCCAGATACAGCCCGCTAACTAACGCAGACGTCAGAAAGGTTGCCATTAAGGCGGTATTTTGCAGAAATTCCAGCAGCGGCAGTTTAAACAGGTAAAAACTAATATCATGCATATAAACCGGATCAACTGTACCGACGTCCTGTGACCAGTAAAAACGCATCACCGCGTCCCATTGGGCAGAGCAGGCGACAGCGAAGACCACCGCACCAAAGGCCGCGATTAACCACTGTCCAGGAATATCAGCCGTGTTCATTGGCTGATTTGGTCCCGGGAACTGATGAGCCAGTAGCTTCTGGTCCAGATTCGAGGTGAGGGCGCGAAAATTTAACCAGATGAAAGGAAAGACGACGACGAAAGTGACGACAAACAAACCGATCATTAACAGCCGGATTCGCCAGAAGACTTCCAGGTAACCCAGCGTCTCATACCAGAGGTATTCCGCCGTCCATTTTGCTGAAACAAAAAATACCGCCAGTAGAACTACAGCGCCGAGCATTGCGAGGGTTCTGATACTCATGTATTTGCTCCAGATGGCACTGACTTATCCGAGTTTATAAAAAGCCCGCAGGTATGCATGAGGCTTATAAACGGCATAAGGATGGATACTGGTTGAGCAAAATACTGCAGTGTTGTTTGATATTGACATGTTATTCTTAATTTAGCTCCTCAGGTTCAGGCACCGATGACGGGATATATGGGTAAATCAGCATATCTTTCTACCTGCCTGTTAAAATAAGATATGCCTCCTTGTTTTTTACCAAATCATACTAAAAAATCCAACTTAATTTATAACATATCCATAGTCTAAACTTCTTGATTATTATCAATTCGCAGTATACAGGCGTGTTCCCGTATATAGAGTATGATTGATAATTTATACTTCAGGATGCTGGGGCTGGCCGAACAAAACCAATTCTGTTTTTGGAAACAATAATATTATTATTAATAAATTCATAAATCGACGCTATACGCTGGTTTGATTCTTGAAACAGGAAGTAAAAAATCAGTGCACCCATGACCAGCATGAATTTCATTATTTACCCGCTCTTTGTGTATTAGATTCAAGCAACGGATCCGTTAGAATAACCTGATCCGGTTTCGTGTAAACCGGATCAGGAAGGGAAGGGCTATCTTTATCAGATTAGATAAACATAGTCGATTAAGACGATTATTGATATACGAATCTAATCATTATCATGAATTGTTATTGTGCCTGCCGCTTTTGAAATCGTGGCACCGCCAGTGGCGTTATATAGATTCACAGTAAAGTTTTCAGTGCTTTCGGCTGTACTGTCATCGTGTAACGTTATGGTCGCTGTCTTGTCGGTCTGCCCCGGCTGAAATGTAATTCTGGCGGTGCGCGAGACATAATCCGAACCGGCAGTGGCCGTGCCGTTTGTGGTCGTATAATTAACCCTGACTTCCGATGAACTCGCCTGCGATAATGTCACTGCCATCACGATTTGGCTGGCGCCCTCGGTGACGGTCCGGTCGTTAATACTAATGCTGGGATTCTGACCCCCGCCGCCTCCACATGCACCTAGTGTTTCTATATTGAAAGGTGAGCTTGCCGGTGTTCTGGTGGCGCCAACATAGATGTTTGCACCTCCCGATACACCCAGGTTAAAGCAGGTTGTTCCGGAACCGACATTAAAGCTGAAACCGTCGTACCATACACTTCCTGTGCTCAGGTCGAAGTTAATTGACTGTGACGTGTTCGTCAGCGTATCGCTGGTTTCAATACTAATAGGTGCAAGACTGCTGATAGTTTGATCTGTGGTTATATTTCCCTGATATTGAACGATTGAGCCGCCGCCACCCGTGCCGTGAACATGCCAGCGTCCGTTGCCCGCGCAATCCTGCCAGATAAACACGCCGCGATCAGTTGTGCGATCATAATTTGGGTTGCCGCAGGCAATTCCACCTCCGCCAGCGCTGTCATTATCGTTTATCGTAACTGTGCCGGTTGATTGTGAGAGTGTTGCGCCACCGGTTGGATTGCTCAGATTGACCGTAAAGAATTCAGCCGGTTCAACTTCTGCATCATCAATAATATTAATGGTTACCGATTTGCCGGTCTGACCCGCCTGGAAGGTGACCGTTCCCGATTTCGAGTTGTAATCCGAGCCCGATGTCTCCAAGTCTGCTGCTGCAGTACCGTTTTCTGTTGCATAGTTTACGCTGATGTCAGTGGTACTGGACTGTGACAAGCTGACTGTCAGTTGTGCACTGCCAGCACCCTCATTAACAGCGATGCTATTGATACTGATTTGTTTTTCGGGTGGCGGAGGCGGAGGCGGGGGTGAGCCAGGGGTGATATCATTAAGATTACCTGCCTGCACGGCCTGGTACAGTCTGTTTGCCTGAACATTATTGTGAATGTCCACCGTACCGTTTGGCCATTCTATCCTGACATTCGCTGTGCTGTTATTTTTCAGGCCGAAGTGCAGGCGCCGGTGATCATGCGACCAGCGATGATAGCGGCCGTCCTGCTCACGCAGTTGGGAGACACCACCCGCGGTGACAATGACTTTGGTGCCAAAACCGTCACGCGTCGACAAAACGCCTCGCAGGTCTATCTCCAGCCATTTATTACCATTGTTTGCCGAATTCAGAAATAACTGATCGGGACCACCGGCAGTGAATGCATCTTTGACAGAGTGTGGGTATATTCGATTTCCCTGGGTGGCCAGGATGTCAATAAATCCATCTATATTGTAGTCCGCAGAAACTACAGATTCAGCAGTACCTGAGTTGCCGGCAATGCCTGCACCAACGCTACCCGCAGCGCCATGGCTTCCGCCACCGGAAAAATTTCCGTTGCCATTATTCCAGTAAAAACGGTTGGCCAGGTTTTGAACAGATCCGCCGCAGCCTACATACAAATCCACATCCATGTCGTTATCGAAATCCTCGGCGATGACTGAATTACAGGTAATGGCATCGACGCCTCTGGAGCCCGCGTTGACCAGACGGCTGCCGTTATTCATCAGGAATACCGGTTTCATGTTGCCGTCAGAGCCGGTGAGACCTGAGAGTGTGGGTACACTAAAGCCCTGTCCGGTGATCGCAAAATAGACCAGATCGGCGGTCAGGTAGATGTTCCACTCCTGCGTGGCGGTGTTGTAACCCATGTAAGCGCCACCGGGATTTATATTCGAACGAATGCCCTGATGCGCTGTATTATTCGGGTTCAGTGTGATGACCGGGTATTTTTCACCCGCTGTTACGCTTGGATGGATACCGCTGGCGCCTATATAAATACCCTCGTATTTATTGGTAGTCTGATTTTTAGTCGCCACTGTACGCGAGTGTAATTGAACTGTAATGTTACCTGTAGATTTGAATTTTATTAAACGCTCTTGCCCCGGAACATTGGCAGTCACCCAGGCTTCAATGCGCCCGGAATGGAGACGCTTGATTTCATTGGGACGGTTTTTACCGCGTATAATAACCATGTCAGATCTGAGATCGTTATCAAAATCGGCCATAGTCGCATCCGAATACATTCCGGTGCTGTCAACTTTGCTGCTGACGTCCATGAAAGGTGTGACCGTCGTGTCAAAGACTTTATGAGGCACTCTGGATTGGTACATGCAGAAATACAGATGCTTGCCATCATCAAACAAGCGTGTTGGAAACCCGAAGGCATTGCGATCACACTTAAGAGAAATACCGGTTTGAGAGGTCGTATTTGTGAAGCGCTTGCCGGAGACTTGTTTAAATAACTGTAATTGACTGCTGTCGTTTTTTGCGAGCGCAAAATCGGTCTTGCCATCATTATTATAGTCCATCAGCACCGGTAATCGACCACCGCCGATAGGCCCGCCAATGCCGTAAGAGGATCTGCGCTCCCGAAATTTACCGGTACCGTCATTTTCAAACAGATATATAGTCGCACCGGATGAGCTGCGGGTTGCAAATATGTCCTGGTCACCATCGTTGTCCCAGTCCGCACAGCTGGCGCCATGTAGATCCGCCTTGTTTGTATACTTATCACCACCCGGATCATAGAGCTTTTGGTCCAGGTCGGCCTGCGCGGTAATATCTGTAAATGTACTGCCACCATTATTGCGATATATGCTGGTCTGCATAGCGTGATTTGATAGATACAAATCAGGGTATTTATCACCGTTAATATCACACCAGGATGCACCCCATGACTCGCCGGTATGAAATGGCCCGGCGCTGCTGGTGACATCCTGAAACTGTATTTGCGCAGTTGACTGGCCTGGAAAAGTCAGTCCGCCTGACAATATGAATGCACTGATTAACGTTGCGTGAGTGAGATGACACACACGCGGCAAACTTTTTTTATTATCATTTCCTCCCATTCCCATTTTTAGTCTCCCTGTAATTTATTAGTATGTTTATTGAAAACTATCTTATTAATTTTATACTTTCACTATACGTGAAATTAATTCTTATTGTAACTAAAATATTGTCAGTTTTTGTCAGGATTTGTCAGGAAAATAGTGGTAATATTACCTAAAAAACTAGTTAATATATGACAAACAACAAGATGGTATTAATTGACACCGAATACTCAATGTTTATAAATAATAAATTACGGTGGTCATTGGTGCCCGTCGTTCACACTGCCCGGCTTTGTATTATTAGTCCGTATTTCTCAGTTTTGTTAGCGAGACAGTTAAAGCATGCGTCCTGTATGGGTTTTACGACCACAGGCCGGCATTATGTTATCAGCATATGTGCCGGCACAAGGGCCCGCCGGCATCGTTGACACGATGTCGAGGACCCTGACCGAGTAACATGCCCACAGGGCGTGGCAAGGGACCGTCGCAGTAGTAGGGTGGTGAGATATGCGGGTTAAGTGTTGTTTGCCGTTTTTGTGTGCCATATTTCCTGGTGCTGTTCTGTTGCTTCTATCCTCCAGACGTTCTCCCGTTTGATATTAGAATATGGTGTTGTGATTGACTGTCATGTTTCTGTATTTGACGCCTGTTTGTAATCCCTGTACACATACTTTATGCGTATGAATAAAGTGTCTGGTATCCAGATTGAATACAACAGTAGATTGCAGATCAGTGGCTGGAAGAATGCAATGACGAACGACAGATGGCGGATTGGGATGTTAACCCCAAGCAATTATAAGAAACGCTTTCAACATTAACAAGCTTGTTGATGTTGAAAAAACTAAAAGACTCACATTCAAACTGGTAGCAATATCTTGGGCTGGTCATTACCCGCAAACTCAATCTGCACAAGTCTTCACTAAATTAATCTGTGTATATTAAAACCAATCGTAGGCGATTAATCCTGCTTATCCTTTTTTCTTTTTTTGAATTCCACTCATGTCTGTTTTAGACTTATCTTTATTTTGGAATATTATGAATTAACATGATCAGGCGCAGCGCCGAACAGGATCGCAGTCCCGGTACATTTTGTTCATTATGTAACGGAATTATATTATTCACTCAGCGATAATTGCACGTATGTTCCTGCATACCGAAAGAATCATAATACTGGCGGAATCAGCCTGGTGCTGAATCATCT
>JAHEKD010000163.1 GCA_024638545.1 Gammaproteobacteria bacterium | reverse complement strand
GTAAATTACTTCTTCAAATTCGGGTATTCGCCTCCAGTTACAATAATCATCAAAAAACGCCCGCCCTCACCCTGCTTTAGGTTTTCTGCTGCATAAGGACCCGGTTCGGCCATATTATGATCTATACCTGCCCTAATAACGTCGACCCAGTCCTCGAACAAACCCTTAATCAGCACGGCACCATCTTCCCGATACCTGTCGATATGCGTTTGATCAATATATTCAGTTTCCAAAATCACTTTCCCCGCGATATTACGGTCGCTGATTATCCTGATCCAGGCAGCATATAAAGTCAATAATGTCGAGTCAATATTCTGACCTTTATTAAGCATACCGGATAGTGAGATAACAGCAGTTTTTTATTGTCATCCGGGATAAGGCAGACAAAGTCAAGGCGCTGAGCCGGTTTAATCTTTTCAGCAATCAGCCACGCAGATCTGTAACTGCGGGCAATCATTTCAGGCTGCCTTCTCGAGTAACCCACTGTGCCTGAGCAAAGCCTCTATGTCCGGTTCTCGACCTCTGAATTCAACAAACAGCTCCATGGGTTCACGTGAGCCTCCATTTGCCAGAATGACTTCCCGAAACGACTGGCCGGTGTCGGCATTAAATACACCTTCCTCTTCAAAACGGCTGAAAGCATCGGCTGAAAGCACCTCTGCCCACTTATAGCTGTAATAACCGGCAGCGTAGCCTCCTGCAAAAATATGGCTAAATGCGTGCTGGAAACGATTAAAAGGCGGCGGGATGATGACGGAAACCTCGCTACGCACCTGGTCAAGAATCTGCTGAATCTGTGCTGGCGAATCAATTTTATTTCGTTGGTGGAGAAAAATATCAAATAACGAAAATTCAAGCTGCCGTAACATGCCCATTGCGCTCTGAAAATTCCTGGCAGCCTTCATTTTACGTAGAAGTTCAACGGGCAATGTTTCGCCCGTCTCGTAGTGCGAACTGATCAGGTTAAGGCCGTCGAGTTCCCAACACCAGTTTTCCAGGAATTGACTGGGTAATTCAACCGCATCCCAGGCAACACCGTTGATACCGGCAACACCAGGTTCATCAATGCGGGTCAATAAATGATGCAGGCCATGACCAAACTCATGAAACAGGGTGGTCACCTCATTGTGGGTTAGCAGTGAGGGTTTATTTCCGACTGGCAGGCTAAAATTGCAGGTTAGAAATGCCACCGGCCTTTGCAGGCCTGCCTCAGTTCTCATGCGCCCGATGCAATCGGCCATCCAGGCGCCGCCTCGCTTGTGTTCTCGGGCGAATAAGTCGACATAAAAATGGCCAATCAACTCACCAGCTTCTTTGACCTGAAAAAAGCGAACGTCCTCATGCCAAAGATGCGCATTTTCGGTTTGCTCGATAGTGATACCGAACAAACGATTCACAACGTCAAACATGCCTTTCAACACGTGCTCAACCGGGAAGTACGGCCGCACTTCCTCCTGAGTGAATTCATAGCGATTCTGTCTGAGTTTTTCGGAGTAGTAGGCCAGGTCCCATGCCTCCAACTCTTCAACAGCATACTCATTGTTGGCAAACGTCTTTAATTCTTTCAACTCTTTAATTGCAAACGGTTTCGATTTTTTGGTCAGATCACGCAAAAATTCAACGATCTGATCCGGGCTGTCTGCCATTTTTGAGACTACTGAATATTCTGCATAGTTATCAAAGTCCAGCATTTTGGCTTTTTCCTGCCGCAGATTTAAAATTTCAACCATTAGCTGTGAGTTATCCCATCGGCCTTTTGTCGGGCCCTCGTCACTTGCACGAGTTGTAAAGGCTTCATACATCTTTCGTCTATATGCCTGATGATCAGCGTATGTCATGAAGGGGATATAAAGGGGGGCATCCAGTGTGAACTTCCAACCCTCTTGGTCCGTAATTTTCGCCATATGCCTGGCCATGCCGATCGCCGAATCAGGCAATCCTGACAATTCGCTCTCATCAGTGATCTGCAGCGACCAGCCGTGGGTTGCGTCCAGCACATTTTGTGAAAATTTATTACACTTTTGTGATAACGACTGCTGAATTTCCATAAAACGCGGCTTTTGCGCTTCCGGTAAATCAACACCTGCCAACTTGAAGTCCCTGAGCGCATTATTAATAACTTTTTGCTGAGCAAGGTTCAGATTGACAAAATCATCGCTCTCTTTAATCGCCAAATACCCATCATACAGGCGCTTGTCCTGCGAAAGCTGCGTGCCGTATTCGGTCAATTTTGGCAAACAGGCTTCATAGGCATCACGAAGCTCATCTGAATCCCTGACTGCATTTAAATGGCTGACAGGTGACCACATCCGCTCCAGTGCGTTATCAATCTCATCCATCGGTACAATAAAATTTTCCCAGGTTTTTTGCTGCGAGGACTCAGCCAGTTCCTCGATCCGCGCCCGGCTGTGTGCCAACAGTTCAGTCAGAGCAGGTTCAATATTCTCGATCTTTATTTGATCAAATTTCGGGAAATCAGAAAAATCGGTTAATACAGATTGTTTATTCTTTATACTCATGATTTCAGGACTAAAGATAGTTTGTGAAGTAGTATGTTACGTGTTGAATGAAACTTCAATCGTTCCAACGCTGGTGATTGACCCTGTCAGCGTGTCGCCTTTTACTACAGCGCCAACACCTGCCGGCGTCCCCGTAAAAACAAGATCACCGGCGCCAAGATGATAATAACGGCTAAGAAATTCAAGCAATTCCTCTATCCGCCATACCATGTCACCTAGTCGGGCACGCTGCCTGAGCCTGCCATTTTGAGATAGTTCAATGATCTTGTCATCAATATCATTGATTGAAACGCTGCGATTAATTGCACAAACCACTGCCGAATTTTCAAATGCCTTAGCCAGATCCCAGGGATGCTTTTTTTCCTTGAGTCCCGCCTGTAAGTCGCGGCGTGTTAAATCAATCCCACAGGTAAATCCAAATATTCCTGCCTTCACCTGATTGCGATTAGCCTCAAAAAGCGGTCCGGCCAAAGCCACTACCAGTTCCATTTCGTAGTGGAGATTTTCTGTGCCTGGAGGATAATCAATCGCCGCACCTGAGTGAACAATGGCCGTTGCGGGTTTTGTGAAAAAGAATGGCCGCTGCCGGTCCACTTCAGCGCCCATCTCTTTAGCATGATCTGCATAGTTTCTGCCCACACAAAAGATACGGTTCACAGGGTAAAGTTTATCACTGCCAATCACCGGCAGCGCAGCAATTTCTTCAGGCTTAAAAAAATACTCTGGCATAATTAATGTCTGGGTTTAGATTAAAGGCTATCTTACTTTGCTTTATAGTATTTAGAAACCGCGAGCGCTCATGACAGACAAACAATTTTTATATTTTGCAGACCCGATGTGCTCCTGGTGCTGGGGGTTTTCACCGGTCATACACAGAATTGCCAGTATCTACAGTGCGTCTACACCGCTGCGTTTACATCTAGGCGGGCTGCGTGCGGGTAACACCAAAGTGATGGATAGAGAGCAGCGGATGTACATATTAAATCACTGGTTTAACGTCAATGAAGCCAGTGGCCAGCCTTTTAACTTTAGCTTTCAAATGCCGGAGGGATTTATTTATGACACTGAACCTGCGTGTCGGGCGGTAAAGACCTTTCAGGCCCTGAACCACAAGCAGGACCTCGATTATTTCAGTGCCGTTCAACACGCTTTTTATGTCGAAAATAAAGACGTTACGAAAATTGATGTGTTATCAAAACTTGCAGCAAAACACGGCATCAGCAAAGACGCATTTGCGAATTTATTTGTCTCAGAAAATATCAAACAGCGAACGCATGACGACTTTGCGCTTTCAGGGCGCATGGGAGTAAATGGATTTCCGACCCTGATTGGCAGGAAAGCAGATCAATATGCCTATATCTGTCAGGGTTTCCAATTGTTCAGTCAGGTTGAAAAGACGATTGAGGCGTGGTTTTGAGTTGACCTCCTCATATCAACCTGCATTTCTCACCACCCTACTACTGCGACGGTCCCTTGCCACGCCCTGTCTGTATTTTACTCGGTCAGGGGCCTCGACATCGTGTCAACGATGCCTGCCGGCCCTTGTGCCGGCCCTTGTGCCGGCACATATGCTGTTAACATAATGCCGGCCTTTGGTCGTAAAACCCATACAGGACGCATCCTTTAACCGTCTCGCTACGAAGTCCGGTGAGAAATGCGGGCTAACTCCCCAGAGAGGGGGAGCGGAGATAACAGAAACTGTTCGCCTGCACTCTATATTAATTTAAATCAGTGCTCTGATTAAATTCTGCTTGAAATCAACGATAGTTGAAAGAACAACATTCTTGTGATTTCACTTGGGAACGGAGATAACAAGAACGCTACGTTTGCACACTATCTCTAAACCAAACAGCACTCAATTGAACCCTGAAATTGAATAATTTGAATTCCTCCCCTGCTGGTGTAGGCCAGGTGCACTATCCGAGTTGTGGCAGACTGTCAGACTTTGGGTTTCTTTGTCCGGGTCAGGTCCGATGATTTACTTTTCCGAGTATCTCAAGGTACATATTCAGTGTGGATTGAAAACCATAGTCCAGTGATTCAACCGTAATTGCGTGGCCGATGGATACCTCTCTCACACCATGTACGCTGCTCAAGAATATTTCCAGGTTGTGTAAATTAAGGTCATGACCCGCGTTCACTCCCAAATTGTATGATTGTGCCGCCAGTGCGGTGTCCTGATATGTTTTTAATATCTCGCCAGCTTCTGGCTGATCATAATTTTCAGCATAGCTTTCGGTGTAAAGTTCAATTCGATCGGTGCCGGTCTGGGATGCAAGTAACATATCGGAAGCATTCGGGTCCATAAAGATGCTGCTGCGGATACCGGCATCATTTAGCCGATTTACAATCGATTTTACCCACTCAAGGTCCTGCCTTAAATTCCAGCCGTGATCTGAGGTAATCTGCTCAGGATCGTCCGGCACCAGTGTACATTGATGCGGTTTTATATCGAGTACCAGCCGCATGAACTCCTCTGTTGGGTTACCCTCTACGTTCAGCTCCTTACCCGGGTAATCAATCAATAATTCTGCTATTTCATAAATGTCAGATCGCCGTGCGTGACGCTCATCAGGACGTGGATGCATGGTCACACCAATTGCACCACTATTCAACACCCGGGCAGCAAAGTCTGTGACACTTGGGTAATTACGTCCACGCGCGTTGCGCAGAAGGGCAATTTTATTAAGATTTACACTAAGTTGTGTTGCCATTGTTTTAGTTGAGATTTTATAAGTCTCTGTTTCGAAAACCTGCTTGCCCGATAGCCGTTTTAAAACGGCTATCCTTCATTAAGTGATCGGGCAATATCCTCATTCTCAGGTATGACGAATCATTCATTGGACTGTTAGCCCTGCAGTTTATCGCAAGCCGGAGATATTTCAACAATTGACTCGCTTTGTTCAAAAATGACGTATTAGGAGTGCCGTCTGCCGGGACGTGAATCGCATCAGATAGAGCTGGGATACAGTCTCCCTGCGATCATCAGCATTTACTGTCATTCGCGTTTGCAAAATTTATAATCCGGAATTATTTACTGATAATAATAATCATACTTGTTGAGAATATCCTGGGTAAAACGCCAGGCTTCGTCGTAACTTAATCCGCTGTCCAGTGGAATAATGACCCTGACATACAGATCGTCTGCCTTTTGTTTTTTTAACTCAGTAAGACGCTGATTCAATTGGGGCAACGATAATTGCACAAGGTTTTTATCTTCAGGCCGGGCAAACTGGATGATTTTTCGACCGCCTCTTCGAAGGTAACGGACACGAACAACATATTTATTCAACTCGCTTCGGGCCGGCCCAACCAGCTCAAGATACTTGCGTTCCAATTCCGTGAATTGTTCCTGAGTCTGGCTCAGCTCCTGCGTGGTTTCAGTAAGCTCCCTGGATGTGTCTGTCAGGGCCACAGAGGTTTGCGACAGCGCCTTAGAGGTATTGGTCAGGGCAGTTGTCTTGGTCTGAATTTCAGTGTTGGCAACCTCTAGCTGCTGCTGTTTTTGTTCAATAGTTTGATCAGCAATTTGTAAATCAGCCTCGAGCTCCTCGATCATTTTTTCAGCATCACTAATGCGTTCAGA
>JAHEKD010000162.1:1769-6119 GCA_024638545.1 Gammaproteobacteria bacterium | reverse complement strand
CGCCCGTCAAACAGCATTCGTGCGCACAAACCATCCTCGGATGAACCGTAAAGTGCCGTGGCCGTATTCCGCGCAATTTTACCGGCTGTCATCGGACCGCTACCGATAGTTATGCCAAGGGTATCCAGGAGCATCAGTGCTGCGGTGCAGCGGACGCTTTCCGGTATTGCTCCGGCGCTGCGGTTTAGTACAAATTCCGCAATGTGGTCAAATGTGTGTTGCATTTATTTTGACTGTAAACACTCAACAGACTATCACAGTTTGGCTCAGTTAAACCACAGGTACTTTAAACTCGATAACACATTATTAGCAAGCCTTGTCACCGGCCTATCGTTCATATCAATAAATTTGATGGCGGCCGCCAGACTTAAAGGCAGGTCAAGGCCAATTCAGATATCGAGAATTTCGTGTTGCAAACTGCACCACCATATAATTTTCATATCATTGAGCTATACTGTAAGCCTATTTCTGTATGAGTTCATTTTCAGCTTCAACTGTGCCGAATTATTAATGAATTACAAACACAAATACAATAATGACACAACCAAAATTTTTCAATGAGATGTATGCCGGCGGGAAAGTACGCGAGCAATACGCAGATATTTTACGTTGGCTGGAGGGAACCGGACCTGCGTTTATTGTAGACAAGCAGCGCGAGGCAGAGGCCTTGTTTCATCAGATCGGCATCACTTTCCAGGTATACGGGGAGAAGGACGCAGGTGAGCGCCTGATTCCCTTTGATATCGTTCCGCGCATATTTACCAATTTGGAATGGAGCACTCTGGAGCGCGGAGTTAAACAACGCGCACAAGCCCTGAATGCTTTTTTATGGGATGTCTACCATCGTGGTGATTTTATCAGGGCTGGCAAAGTACCTGCGCATCTTATCTATCAAAACACGGCCTATGAACCCGCAGTGGTGGGCGTGTCGCCAGCGCAGGGAGTTTTTTCGCACATCGTCGGCAGTGACCTGGTGCGCACCGGGCTTGACGAGTTTTATGTGCTGGAGGACAACTGCCGCACGCCGTCCGGGGTGTCTTATATGCTGGAAAATCGCGAGATCATGATGCGACTGTTTCCACAACTGTTTCAGTCTAACCATATCAGGCCAGTTGACGATTATCCGGATCACTTGCGGCGTACGTTGATTTCCGTAGCGCCACCCAGGTGTGAAGGAGTGCCGGCAGTGGTCATCCTGACCCCAGGTACATTTAATTCTGCTTATTACGAGCACACTTTTCTGGCAGATGAAATGGGCGTCGAATTAGTGGAGGGCCGGGATTTGTTCGTGCGCGGCGATTTTGTCTACATGCGTACAACTCGCGGCCCGAAAAAAGTGGATGTCATTTATCGTCGCATAGATGACAGCTTTATCGACCCCCTGTGTTTTAATCCGGACTCGATGATTGGCGTGCCCGGGTTGATGAATGTTTATCGTACCGGCGGAGTACAGATATGTTCTGCGCCGGGTGCCGGAATTGCCGACGACAAAGCGGTGTATACCTACGTGCCGGAGATGATACGCTTTTATCTGGGTGAAGAACCAGTATTAAAGAACGTTCCGACCTGGCGTTGTTCAGAAGCGGACGACCTGAAGTATGTGCTTGAGCACCTTGGAGAACTGGTGGTCAAAGAAGTGCACGGTTCTGGCGGCTACGGCATGCTGGTTGGGTCAGCCTCAACCAGGGCTGAAATTGAAAATTACCGCCAGCGCATACTGGCCGATCCTCACGATTTCATAGCCCAACCAACGCTGGCACTTTCCACCTCACCGACATATGTTGACAGCGGCCTGGCGCCACGCCACGTTGACCTGCGCCCTTATTGCCTGCTCGGCAGTCAAATTCATTTATGTCCGGGCGCCCTGACCCGAGTGGCCCTTAAAGAGGGGTCGCTGGTGGTAAATTCGTCGCAGGGTGGCGGCGTCAAGGATACCTGGGTGCTGGCGTGAGGTTACGATGTTAAGCCGCACGGCACAATCACTCTACTGGGCCTCGGCCTATACCGAGCGCGCCGATAATACTGCACGTAAACTGGGCGTAGGCTACCGCATGTCGATGATTCCGACCTACAGTGTCGGCATGGATGGCGAATGGGAATCTTTACTGTCTTCCTCTGGCCTGCTGGATCTCTACCAGAGCCTGTATGAGAGCCCGAATCAGCATGACGTGGTGAATTTTTTCGTGTTTGATTTTCGTAACCCGTCCAGTATCAAGAATTGTATCAAACGCGCGCGAGACAACGGGCGCGAGGTGCGTACTGCCATTACAACCGAAGTCTGGTACGCGCTCAACCGCAGCTATCAGAGTTTTAAACTCAGGGAACAGGCTTATCTGGCTGGTAACCCGCCGGAATTTGATTTGCCGGATCTCTGCGATTGGGTGAATCGACAGTCTGCACTTCTGCGTGGCGCATTTATAAATACACAACTGCATGGAGCGAGCAGACAATACGGCGCGCCTGCTGGATATAAAATATTACGTGCTGCTTCCTAACCAGGGCCGTTTTGCCAACAGCGCTGAAAACTACCAATGGAGCAGCCTGTTACGCGCCCTGTCATCATATCGCTCGTTTGATTGGGCATATAGCGAAAGCTATTCACCTTACAACATCGCAGACTTTTTAATTCTTAATAAGGCATGCCCGCGTTCGCTGCGTTATTGCCTCCTGCAAATCGTCAGGCATCTGGACCGTCTGAGTGAAAACCACGGACAGTCAAGCACAGCGCAGCGCCAGGCCCGGGCAATCCTGAAAAAACTGGATAATTCACCGGCAGAGCAGATCATTAGTGATGGGCTGCATGAATTTTTGGTAGAGTTCTCGCTCGATATCAATCGCCTGGGCGAGCGCATTTCCGACTCCTATCTATTTAAAGAGCATTAAACATTGTCATGTTACTAACTGTTTTCCATGAGACCAGGTACCACTATAGCCAGGCTCAGCGGCGCATATCACAAAGTCACCGCCTGTACCCCACCGAGTGCAACTCCCAGCGGGTGCTGAGCTGGAACGTAAGTGTGCAGGGAGGTGAATTTGGGGAATATTTCTATGACAGTGCGGGTGATCGAATTCGCACCATGAGTCTGGCCGAGCCGTCAGACGCAATCGAGATCCAGGTGAATGGTGAAATTGAAACCACGTGCACAAATGGCGTAATGCAGTGTCCGCGTGACGTCATTTCGCCGCTGGCCTATTTACGCACCACGCCGGTTACCGCACCGGATGAGGCCTTGAATGAGCTGGCATGCAGGTCCACCGCTGCGCATGCTGAAAACAAGCTTGACCAGGCGCACGCCCTGTCACACGCAGTGCGTGAGGCTATTAACTATACCCCGGGTGCGACCAACCCCAGCTCCAGTGCCAGCGAGGCACTGGTACAGGGCGCCGGCGTGTGTCAGGATCATGCCCATTGTCTGATCAGCAGCGCGCGTTTATGCGGTATTCCTGCACGCTATGTGGTGGGGTATTTACATACAGACGCCAATATGCAAAGCCACGACTCCAGCCATGCCTGGGCTGAGCTGTATATAGAGAATCTTGGTTGGGTCGGCTTTGATGCGACCAACCAGTGTTGTCCCGATGAGCGCTATATTCGCATCGGTTCCGGTCTGGACGCGCAGGCCGCCGCACCGGTGCGCGGTATTGCTCACGGTGCAGGCGGCGAAACAATGCATACTCGTGTAACTATTGATGGCAATCAACAATAGCTTGGTTAAAATAAGCGAAATTTTTCGACCGAGGGTAATATGACGTACTGCGTAGGACTGATGGTCAATGAAGGCCTGGTGTTACTGAGCGACACGCGCACAAACGCGGGACTCGACAACATTTCGACCTATCGTAAATTGTTCGTGTTTGAGGAACCGGGTGAACGGGTCATCGTGATCCAGACCGCCGGCAGTTTGTCAGTCACACAAACTGTGATCGCCAAACTTACCGAGGCCATCGAAGATCCTGATGCGACGATCAAAACGTCATTCATGATGGCTGACACGATACTGCAGTCAGTGGAGATCATCGGTAATATGCTGCACCAGGTGAGCGTAGATATCAAAGCCAAGATGGACCGCATGGATCAGGCCTCTACCGCCTCATTCATCGTCTCCGGACAGCGCCGGGGAGGATTGCAGCGCATGTTCCTCATCTACCCGGAGGGAAATTTTATTGAGGCCACGCAGGACACGCCGTTTCTGCAAATTGGTGAGCACAAATATGGCAAGCCGATTCTGGATCGCGTCATAACCCCGGACATGCCGCTGGAGGATGCAAGAAAAGCAGTACTGTTGTCGATGGACAGACAGAGAGAGAGAGAGAGAGTCGCAGACAGACAGTTAGAGACAACAGATAAAA
>JAHEKD010000162.1:0-1759 GCA_024638545.1 Gammaproteobacteria bacterium | reverse complement strand
AATTATAAGGGAAGGCGAATGCCGGGTCAGTCATTCCCGCCGTATTGAGCAAGGCGATAAAGCGTTTTCGGCATTGTCCGCCGCATGGTCACAAATCCTGCGCGACGGTTTCGTTGCCTTGCAATAGTCGTAAAGCTTACTTTAACCTCTTCATCTGCATCAGCGCATCCACTGTCCGCGATCGACCTGGCAGGTTTGAGACAGGATGTAATCAGAAATTCCGAAGATATTTCAAGCTTGCGGACAATTTCTCTCCAGTTCCTCACGCTGGTGTTGTGACTGGCCATGCTTTCATAAAATATCTGGTCGCAGTAAGTAGGGTGGTGAGAAATGCGGGTTAGCATCCAGTAATGTTGCCCCTTGCATTTGTCTGGATAAACCAGTGTCCAGCAAGGGTATAAGCTTATTCGGGTTGTTTATCTTAATTTTCCAAAACACGCTTCAACTACATACTGCCCGCTCTGCGGTTGCCGCTCAAACCAGTCGGGTCTGTGCCGTGATACTCCAAGAGCATCAGAAGCACTGTTAATTAGGTTTTCTACATCCAGCAGCAATTTTTGACTGCAGTGGTTCCCATCTCTATTCCAAGATACCTTAACAATTAATTGATTATCATTTAGCCACTCATAATCTTGAATCCTCACGCACTGGTGCAAAATATTTTTTGTAGATTAAAAAACAGGCACCGCCAGCATTTGCCGGATTAGGCACTATCGTTAAATTTATTCGGGCATGATAGTATTCGCAGTCGTATTACTTGTAAGGCGTTTATTGTAATTTGTGATTCCCAGACATGACACTAGACTAGTCATTTTCGATTGTGACGGTGTACTGATAGACAGTGAATATATTAGTGCTGCGATTTTGATCGAAGAGTTGTGTGCGATAAATATTGAGGTTGATTTTGACTATGTCCTGACGAATTTTCTCGGTCGCAGTTTTTCCAATGTAGCGGCAGAGATAAGAGGCAGTTTTAACTCAACATTACCCGATAATTTTGAAAAAAATTATCGCATACGATTACTTGATGAGTTTAAGCGAAGTCTAATAACAACCGATGGCGTTAGAGAAGTGCTCCAGGATTTGAATGTAACGGCCTGTGTGGCAACCAGCAGCAGCCCAATCCGGGTTGCGCGTTCACTGGAGTTGGTCAATCTGAAAAAGTATTTTGGCGCGAATGTTTTCACGGCCTATGATGTAAAAAGAGGTAAACCTGCACCGGATCTATTTCTCCATGCGGCGCAAGCGATGCAGGTGAGTCCCGAAAATTGTCTTGTGATTGAAGATACCTTATATGGTATACAAGCCGCAGTCTCAGCCGGAATGGACGTTATGCGTTATATGGGCGCAAGCCATTATTCGGAAACCCTGCAAATTGAATATAAAAAACTATCAACAACAGCCGTTATTGACCATTGGTCAAAATTCTATAATATGAAGCCCGAACTTAAAAAGCTGAACAATCGGAGATAAAACTGTCATGGCATCTAAATATGATAGTGAGCGTGGTCGCCTTGAAGATGCCGCAAGGGCGGCTTGGCTGTACTATGTGGCAGGTAATACTCAGGATGAGATTGCGCAGAAATTGGGTGTTTCCAGGCAGTCTGCTCAACGACTGGTTTCATTGGCCGTTACGGAAAAATTAATAAAAGTACGGCTCGATTATCCAATCGCTAACTGTATGGAACTGGGTGAGACCTTAATGGATCGATTTGATTTGCAGTTTTGTGAAGTTGTCCCGAGTGATCCCGATTCAAAT
>JAHEKD010000161.1 GCA_024638545.1 Gammaproteobacteria bacterium | reverse complement strand
ACCGAAATGAAACATAAATAAACAATAATGGTCAGGTGTATCAATCAGAAATGATTCAACACCCCAGTATGTCCTCTATGGGGAAATTTAGTAATCCCGCCGCTCTAGGTGAAAATTGCAATCGCTGATTAGATTCGAAGTCACACGATATTGTCTCAAGGATTTAGTTGAAACAGGTGATAAATCAGCTGAACACAGTCAATTTAGTTGTCATGCCAAAAACCCCTGACACAATAATAAATCAATGCATTTCAAACTGCCGCTTATAATTTAGTGTTGAAGATTAGTGTGAGACAATATCGCATTGCACAGGCCACACAAGATTCGAATCCGATCAAGGATGACGGTTGGCGAATTTTTCACAATGCCAGCATCATACCTATTTTACTGAACTTTATATTTGCACATAATGCGTCATAGTCGATTCCATATTTGACATTAAACATAAAACTACCGGGGTTCGTTCTCCTTTTGTATCCGCATTAATCCGCTTCAACTTTATTTTTATTAGTATCTGTGATTCAACACGACCAATGAACTGTCTCATGAAGTCGATAAAAAACATCAAACATTCAACAGGTTAGCCGTTTTCCGAAATCAGAAAATTTTCAGGACTCCTGTCATAAAAAATCTAAAAAACTTGTTATTGCATCTGAAGTTAGACGGTGTAGGTTCTAAAGTGTTTCCTGATTTGAAAGATACTCGGGATTATGTAAGATTTGGGGGTATGGTGTGAATAGCACCGGCCGGCAGGTGCGTTCGTAAGTTAAGGGACGCATCTGCCACTCATCAAAACGGGAGATACTTCATTCAGCTCACAGTACATTCCCCTAGATTAATCTTGCTGACACTGTTTTATGGATCTGACCCCGATGTCTGCTATCTTACATATGCAGCAATTGAAATAAAATGGCAGATGGAGCCAGATAAAACAAACATGTGCCAGATACCATGAGCATGTCGAAGTTTTTTCAGGCTATCCAGCACATAAAATACGATGCCGACCGTATAAGCAATTCCACCTATCGTCAGCCAAACAACACCAGCAGTTGTGATGGCTGCCTGCAGCTGTGAATAATTCAGTGTGCAAATCCAGCCCATAACCAGGTAAATTAAAACATGTAACCACCCAATACGTTTGGAAATAAAAATATCCAGTAATAAACCAATGACAGCCAGCACCCATATCAGAATCAGCATGACTAAACCACCATTATCGCGTAGTGAAACCAGCATGTAGGGGGTATAGGTTCCTGCAATTAACAGGTAAATTGAAATGTGATCGAGTTTCTGGAAAATTTTTTTAAGTTTGGGTGGGTGAAAGCTATGATACAAGGTGGACATTGTGTACATCAGGATTAATGTAAGGCCAAAAATGGTGAAGCTGATGATAAGCAGCGGACTGTATTGTTGTATGCTGATGGTTAGAAGTACACCGAAGCCGACCAGAGCCAGAACGCCGCCCACCAGATGGGTAATGCTGTTTAGTTTTTCACCGTAGTACATTATCCCAAGGCAACTAGATTAATCATGATCTGTATCTCTGAACTCAACGTCTACACTGTGTCGACAAAATAAAGGTTCAGCTACTTAAATTGTTTTTTATCCAGTCAAGCACCTGCTCTAACAGCTGGCCCTCCTTACCATCAAAGAAATGATCGGCACCGTCAACGGTAATCTGCTGATAAGAGATGTTCGGATTTGCTGAATCTCGACGCGCCTGTGCAAATTTGATCACATTATCGAGGTCCTCTGTGCCAAACAGATCCAGTACAGGTACTGAAACAGCTGACAGGTGAGCAAGATTATCCATCGCGGTGTCCTTAAAGCCGGTAGATAGCCCTATGGCAATAAATCCGTTAACTGTCGTTTCAGTGTTGGCCAGGTAATAAGCACCCATGGAAGCTCCCAGGCTATGGCCAATCAGATAAACGTGACTGACACCCTGACTTTTGAAGAAATTCAGGGCAGCATCAATACGAAGGGGCACTTCGGGAAACAGTGCAATGTAATCCTCATGCTGTGCGTCATTTGCCAGTACGGGCATTTGAATTGAAAGGGTGTGCAGGCCTTTTTCAGCAAGTTCGACGCGTAACGGGTGAATAACAGTTTGCCAGTCAGGGTGTACGCCTGTGCCGTGCAGAATCATGACACCTGACGATGACGAAGACGCGGGTTCGGTATAAATAGCAAGAAAGTCATGACTATCAGCGCCAAGGTAGTGCGGTTCGCCATCCAGGAGCGCATCCGAAATCTGCTCAGCCCAGCGTTTTTCTTTTTCATAATCTGAGGCAACCGAATTCAACGAAATGCACAGGACAAAAGCCATCGGTAGTCTTGCGAATCTGCTGATATTCATCATCGTTTTCCCTAATGCAATGCTCTAATGTTACCGACTGATCATAACTTCATCGCTAAAGCGTATCCAGCCATTTCGAAACTGTATCAATCAGCGCGTCAGTATGATCCGCGAATTCATGATTCGCCTGCTCAATAACGACCTGTCTCGATTTCTCGCTGGTGTGTTTGAACTGCTGCAGGCGTTCATCTGCCTTGGATACAACTGCTGGATAATCGGCATCACCATATACATCCAGTACCGGTATGCTCATTTGGGCAAACGGGAATGGTGACAACATGGGTTGCTTGTAGTCCGTTGCACCCATGCCCAGGCCAATGTATGCGTCCAATTGATCATCGCCGTTTTGCCGCAGCCAGTCCATTGACATATGCACGCCACAGCTGTGGGCAATCATGATAACGGGTGAAATACCTGACGCCTGCAGGTGTGCCAGAGCGGCGCTGATTCGCAGCCGGGCATCCGGAAATACCTCAATATAATCATAGTATTTTGCGCCTTTCTCAAGCACCGGCATTTGAACAGAGAGGGTATGCCAGCCATCTTCAGCTAACGCCTCTCTTAATGGCCCAACAACAATTTCCGAATCGGGTCCATAACCGCGACCGTGTAGTAAAACTACGGCGCCTTTAGTGTCGCCTTCTGATTCTGTCTCCAGCGCCAGGAACTCCCTTTCAGGCGTGGACAAATAGACAGGCTCACCCGTAAACAGGGCGGCCAGCGTTTGCTCCTCCAGGCGTTTCTCGCGCTCAAGATCAGATGCCTGTAAAACATTTGCAATCAGGCATGTGAGCACAGTGACCACAATATAACGCCGGATAAGCGATCTCATCGTTTTTTCACCTAATGTACATAATTCACTTAATTAGAAAACTCTAATATAGTATATTTACAGGCTGAAATAAATGTGTCGCTGCTGTTTTTGCGATAGCTGTTGTAATTTCCAGCATAGGCTGCCAGTAAAAAAGGAGATATCATGAAATACAGGCTTTTGAATATGTGTGCAATATTTTTATCTTTAGTCTGGACACTGCCTACTTTCGGCCAGATTAAAGATGGCCGGGATTTCATTGATCAGCTATCGACGCAGATCAAGAATATCGATACAGCGCAACTGCAGCAGTTAATAGCCAATGAGAAAAAACTGGTGCTGATCGATGTGCGTACCGAAGAGGAAGTGGCCATCAGTCGAGGCACCATCGATGCGCCGAGAACGTTTAATATCCCGCGTGGCTGGATTGAATTCAGAGTGCCGGAGCGGGTCTTCGACACCGAGACGCCCATTGTCGTATTTTGCAACTTGAACCTGCGAAGCCCATTGGCAGTAAAGCAGCTTATGGATATGGGCTATACCAATGTTAAAAATTATGCCGATGGATTTATCAGCTGGCGTGATCAGGGACTGCCGGTTGAGGCAGATGACTCCGTAAACACAATGCTGTATCGAAAACCGCAACAGGTTACAGATGGTGTGTGGTCTGCAACTGGTGCGACGGCGCCGCCTTCCTACCATAATTCCGGCCATAACAATAATCTGTCTTTTATCATCACAGATGAAGGTGTGGTGGTGGTAAATGCCGGTGATAATTATCTGCTTGCTGAGTCACTGCATCATGAAATCAAGCAGCTCACTGACCAGCCCGTTAAGTACGTGGTGCTTGAAAACGGCCAGGGCCATGCCATGCTGGGTTCCGGTTACTGGCAGCAGCAAGGTGCAAAGGTGGTGGCACATACGGATACCGCACATGAGATTGAAGAATTCGGCGAAGATGTTATCGACCGTATGCGAACGGGGCGGCGTGACAAGGCGATCCATACGCAGCTGACCATGCCCGATATCACTTTTGACGAAAGTTACGTGATTGAATTGGGAAGCCTGAAAATAGAGGCGCTTAATCTCGGTCCAGCTCACAGTCCGGGTGATATAGTTGTATGGCTGCCTGAAAAAAAACTGGTGATTTCAGGCGATATGGCATTTCATCAGCGTTTGCTTCCGGTATTTGAACATACTGATACGGACGGCTGGATAAACTCCTGGAATGCGTTCCTGGAGTTAGGTGCTGAAATCGTGATTCCTGGTCACGGTGTGCCGACCAATTATCAGGAAGTCACCACGTATACCCATGACTACCTGGTATACATGCGCGAAAAAATTGGTGAAGTAATCGATGCCGGTGGTGATTTACAGGATGCCTATGATATAGATCAATCCCGGTATTCACATCTCGATACCTATCATGAGCTGGCAAAACAAAATGCAGGCCGGATTTTTCGTGAAATGGAGTTTGAGTTCTAGCCTGAATTTCTCACCGGACTACGTAGCGAGACGGTTAAAGGATGCGTCCTGCATGGTTTTTACGACCAAAGGCCGGCATTATGTTATCAGCATATGTGCCGGCACAAGGGCCCGCAGGCATCGTTGACACTATGTCGAGGACCCTGACCGAGTAAAACGCCCACAGGGCGTGGCAAGGGACCGTCGCAGTAGTAGGGTGGTGAGAAATGCGGGCTTGGGGGCTTTGTAAATTAGATAAAACTAATATATAGTGTGACGCTGTTGTTAGAGGAAGCATTTTATGAATGAATTAAATCGGCGAACTTTTCTTAAAGCCCTGGGGTTGGCAGCAACAGGCAGTTTGGCAACCCGGACGGGCTTGATCTCACCATTGGCCCGTGCTGAATCATTGGATAAGCTCTATGATTTGCCCCTCGTAGGTCAGGTCAGGGTGCTGCACCTGACGGATATCCATGCACAGGTAAATCCGGTTTATTTTCGAGAACCAAACG
This sequence comes from Gammaproteobacteria bacterium, assembly GCA_024638545.1. Classification (GTDB taxonomy): domain Bacteria; phylum Pseudomonadota; class Gammaproteobacteria; order Arenicellales; family JAHEKD01; genus JAHEKD01. Next base: position 1,012 of record JAHEKD010000161.1, on the reverse strand, counting down.
TAAATATCGGTCTGGGCAATGCCAAAGGTCAACTGCCTCATGTGGTCGGCAGCCACCTGCTGGAAAAACTTGGATTAGCTGCTGACAGTATCGAGGCTTACGCCTACAGCAGCGTGAATTTCGAAGACAACGCGCGTCGATATGGAAAAATGGGCGGTGTCGCACATATAAAAACGCTGCTGGACAATCTGCGCGAACAGGCGGGTGGAGTTGAAAACACGCTCACCATGGACGGTGGAGACTTGTGGCAGGGTTCGGCGACTTCACTTTGGACGCGCGGTCTTGATATGGTCGAAGTCTCCAATCTATTGAACATAGAATTATTGACCGGTCATTGGGAATTTACCTACACACAGGAGGAACTTCTTAACAACCTGGTCGCATTCGAGGGCGAGTTTATCGGTCAAAATGTCAGAGTTAAAGAAGACAGTTTGTTTGAAGATGCCTATTTTGAGTTAGTAGAAAAATACGGCGGTCTCGGTCTTCATGACGAAGATACCGGTCATGCATTTAAACCCTACACGATTAAAACCATCGCCGGACATCATTTTGCGATTGTCGGCCAGGCTTTCCCGCGCACCGGCAATGCTAACCCGCCGGAATTTTTTCCCGACTGGTCATTTGGCCTGCGGAAAGACGATCTGCAGTCTCTGGTAGCGCAAATCCACGAACAGCATTCGCCCGACGCAGTTATTATGTTGTCACACAACGGCATGGATGTCGACATCAAAATGGCGAGCCAGATTTCGGGTATTGATGCAATCTTTGGCGGGCATACTCATGACGGCATGCCGCTGCCGATCGAAGTCGAGAATCCGGATGGCAGGCCTTGTCTGGTCACCAATGCGGGAACAAATGGCAAATTTGTCGGGGTGATGGATTTTGATATTGCCGATGGCAGCGTTGCAGGCATGCATTATCAGATGTTGCCGGTTTTTGAAAACCTGCTCGAAGCAGATACTGAAGTTTCGGTGTACATAGACAACCTGTATGCAAGTCGCTATGACAATAC
>JAHEKD010000160.1:3182-6211 GCA_024638545.1 Gammaproteobacteria bacterium | reverse complement strand
TTTGTGAAAAATACTCTCCAGCACCATTACCACGAACTCCATCGTAGTGTAGTCATCATTGACCAGCAAAACGCGATACTGGTTGGGTTTTTTAAGTTTCGGCTTTGCCGGTGCAACTAAAAGCCCGTCGTTATGTTTATGTTCGTGATCAGCGCTCATATTTCATTTGCGTAATAATCGTACATCTATAATTATTCTCTGTTTCTTATGTGCGGTCAATGCCATCTAATTCAAGTTAATGAATGAGTTGACCTGTTTACAGGTCGATTTTGACAAAAATATTGCGTGATGGTTCTCATTTTTCTTGCCATTCAAGAGGATATGGTAAAATTCTTTAAAACATAAAGAGTGTATTTATGGTGCAGTGGACGCCGCGCGTTACGGTCGCCGCAATTGTCAATAATCGTGAAAAATTCCTGCTGGTTAAGGAGAAACCCCAGGATAGAATTGTTTACAATCAACCGGCGGGCCACCTTGAGGAAAATGAATCATTGGTGGATGCCGTTCGTAGAGAGGTATTAGAGGAAACCGGCGTTAATTTCAATCCCACAGCGCTGGTTGGAATATACCGCTGGCAGCACCCGATTAAGAAACTTACTTATCTGCGTTTTGCATTTACGGGTGAGGTTGCTTCAACTAAACTTGAGCCCAATGACAGTGATATCATAGAGGCACTATGGTTGAGTTTAGCCGAAATCCAAGAACTCATCGACGAGCTCAGAAGCCCCCAGGTAATGGCTGGAATAGGCGATTACATGAAGGGAATACGTTATAATCTTGATATTTTACGGGATAATTTTTGAATTAAAAATGATCTATAAATTCACATCTACACTAATATTAGTCCTGAGCAGCTTTGCATGCAGCAGTATCTACGCTCAGGCCAATGATTCAAAATCAGATTATGCACTTGCACCGAATATTTTTTCATCCGAAACGCCAACCCGTAAAATTGTTAAAATCAGCCCGCAAATGATTCCCGTATGCTATAACTTTGGCTGCCGCGTGAAAGAATATGTTTCACTGACGCAGGATGAATGGGCGAGTGTTGAGGTCATTTTTAAACCACAGACAGATTCTGCAGAGGTGGAGCGAATTCGTATTGGCAAAGCGGTTGCAAAAATGGAAAGCCTGATAGGCAACTACACACCTATACACAGGGATATTGGCCTCAACCTCGGCGAAGGGGCAGAATTTCCCGGCCAGCTGGACTGCATTGATGAATCGATCAATACCACTACGTATTTACACATTCTTCAACGTTATGATCTCATTAAACACCACAAGGTGATCAAACGCGCCTATCGAAGAGCAGCATTTGACCAGCACTGGACAGGCCAGCTGCAGGAATTAAACTCGACCGATAGATATGTTGTTGACACCTGGTTCTATGCCAACGGCGAAATGCCGGTTATTCAACCCACAGATGAGTGGCTGGACATATCAATATTTACCTCGTACACCAATAATTCAACCCAGAACAAGGAAACTGAAAAAGTCAAAGCACTGACTGAAAAAGTTGGCAACAAGGTAAAAGCACTGTTCAACTGACCATTTTTCATGAGCACTGGATCAAAAACCGTAGTCGTCGGCTTATCCGGTGGCGTCGATTCATCAGTGGCTGCACATTTATTACTCGAGCAAGGGTATCATGTATGCGGCTTGTTCATGAAGAACTGGGAGGAAGATGATACTAACGATTATTGCGCAGCAGGGCAGGACCGTGAAGATGCTGAAAAAGTCTGCGACAAACTTGGCATTGAACTACACACCGTAAATTTTGCTTACGAATACTGGGAACGTGTATTTGAGCAGTTTCTTGATGAATATAAAGCTGGCCGCACGCCAAATCCGGATATTCTCTGCAATCGCGAAATCAAGTTCAAAGAATTTTTGAATTATGCTAAAAGGCTGGGGGCGGATTATATTGCCACAGGCCACTATGCCCGCCATGTTATGACCGGAAATTACCATCAACTGCATCGGGGCACTGACATCAGCAAGGACCAGTCATACTTTCTCTACGCTATAGAGCCAACAGCATTGGCACAGGCACTGTTTCCGCTGGGCGAATTTAGAAAAGTCGAGGTCAGGCAGATCGCTCAAAAGCTGGGACTCTCGAACTATGACAAAAAAGACAGCACGGGAATATGTTTTATAGGTGAACGTAAATTCAAAGAATTTTTAAGCCAGTACCTAAAACCCAATCCAGGCGACATCGTCTCCGTTGGTGGAGGAAAAATCGGTCAGCACCATGGTCTGATGTACTACACATTAGGTCAGCGTCAGGGTCTGGGGATTGGGGGTGCAGGCGATGCCTGGTACGTATGCGCAAAAGACATGAGAAATAATGTTTTATACGCAGCTCAAGGCCACGATCACCCTGCTCTGTTTAGCCAAACAATACAGGTAACAGACATCCTGCTTATCAATCCTTCCGATGCACAGCAAATTACATCATGCACAGCAAAAACACGTTACCGCCAATCAGACCAGCCCTGTAAGATAGAATTTCGCACAAATCAAACTGCGCAGGTTATTTTTGATCAACCTCAAAGAGCGGTGACACCCGGCCAATCCATTGTTTTCTATGAGGGCAATGTATGCTTAGGTGGCGGCCTTATCCATTCCTGCAGGTAACACTGCATTTACTGTTTTATCTCTGCAGCTAGCCTGGATATTTCATAAATAAAACGGCAAAACCTGTATAACCCGTTAAAATACAGTTGCTTAAAGTAATTTGACGGAGGTTTTGCCGATGACAAACTGTACCCCGGTTCAACTTGAATTTCCAGCCCTAAAACGCCGAAAGGTCCAAGCCCAGTTTTCTGGTGGTCAGATCACCTCCGATGGCGGCGTGCTGTTATTAAAACAGATCGACCAGCAATTAGGACTGGTTAAAGCTGTCGATGCAGCGATTCCCGATACGCGGGACCCTCGTTGGTAGTGTCAATTTTCTTTCGCACATTTTTCTGGCGGCGGTCTCAAGCTGATAGTTGATTTTCAATTTGTTGTTTATAAATTTCATC
>JAHEKD010000160.1:0-3172 GCA_024638545.1 Gammaproteobacteria bacterium | reverse complement strand
CCCGGGAACTATGCCGGAGATTACGTGCTGCAAGCCCTTAAAGTCTATCGACAATAGCTAGCCCGCATTTCTCACCACCCTACTACTGCGACGGTCCCTCGCCACGCCCTGTGGGCATTTTACTCGGTCAGGGTCCTCGACATCGTGTCAACGATGCCTGCGGGCCCTTGTGCCGGCACATATGCTGTTAACATAATGCCGGCCTTTGGTCGTAAAACCCATACAGGCCGCATCCTTTAACCGTCTCGCTACGAAGTCCGGTGAGAAATGCTAGCGCTCTATCAACGGTTTTGGAAATGTGTGTTAAATTGATACTATACAGCGCATCGTGATTTAGCATGAATAAAGCGTGTATTTCAGGTGATCTTCACTTTATTTTCTTTACGCATCAATAGTATAGTCGTGGAACTGAATTTAACCAGTCAATCAGATAAAAAACTGAACAGTATGGTTGAAAATGCAATTTTATATGGAGAGATACTATGAGCTTTCTCCCGTGCGCTACTCCGGAAATCAGCCTTGATTGTCCTGACGGCGTTGAGATGATCATTATTCCCCGCACAGCTGACATAGGCAACTTTGAGGTCCGGCGGGCTTTGCCATTCAGGAACAAGCGAATGGTGGGACCATTTATCTTCTGGGACCAGATGGGGCCCGGTGATTTTCTAACTGGAGAGGGCGTCGATGTGCGCCCGCATCCGCATATCGGTTTATCTACTGTAACCTATCTTTTTGAAGGCTCAATGGACCACAAGGACTCGTTGGGTAATGTTATACGCATCGTACCGGGTGACGTAAATTTAATGACCGCCGGGTCCGGGATTGTGCACTCGGAGCGCACGGGACGTGATGTTCGCATGCATCCGTCACGTCTGTACGGCATCCAAAGCTGGATCGCTCAACCGAGAATTTTTGAAGATGGCGAGCCGGATTTCAATCATACACCCGCAGCACAGCTCCCCGTATTCGATGACAGGGGTCTGAAAGGACGGGTTATACTAGGTGAATTTCAGGGAGTTGCATCACCCGTAAAAACACAGTGGGAAACTCTCTACGTCGATCTCCATCTTGATGGCAACAGCAGAACTCAGATACCTGCATCGACTGAAGAGCGTGCGCTTTATGTCTTGAATGGCCGTATTGAAATTAGTGGCGTTATTTATGACCCCCAGCAGATGATGATCCTGCATCCAGGCAACGATATATTGATCAAGGCGATGGATGACGCGCATATCATGATACTGGGCGGGGCGAGCATGGACGGACCGAGATATATATTCTGGAATTTTGTCTCCTCCAGTAAAGACAGACTGGAGCAGGCAAAAGAGGACTGGCGTGAAAACAGGTTTAAAGATGTGCCGGGAGACAATAAGGAGTTCATACCTCTACCCGAATAAGTTAAGCACATAACAATCATTGCTGTTCGTATCCGCTGAATTAAAGGCATTCTTTTCATTGATACTGGTCTGTTCCCGATAATTAAATAAACCAAAAATATTTTTAAAAATGTGAACCAGTTAACAGAAATTATTCTATTAGTGCATTACTGTTAACAGATAAAAATAAAACGACAATAAAAACGACAACAAAAAAGCGCAGATGGAGTACAAAAATAAAGTTTCACCAGTACAGGCGGTTCTTCGTACGGGAAGAACCGCCTTTTAACCAAATTAATCGAGGACAGGCCACGGTTATGCTGATTATGCACCGCCTGGCCTTCTTCGATTGCCATCGATCCGCATTTCTGTAAACCGTCATACCTGGATGGCCCTGATGGCGGCGTTATTACTGATCGCACGCCTGATGCGGTCAGGGTCATTACTGTCATGAAAAACAGCCGAAATTCTATTGATACCGGACATCTCAAACTAAAGAAACAAAAGATTTAAGCATAAAAAAACGACAACTGCCTTGAAAAACTCCGAACCTGCGGCTAACATTAGCTATGTTGGGGAACAAGTATACTTAATGCAGCCTATTCGACTTAGATAATAAAGACAACTACTGGTGATATGCAGAATTTGATTTCTGACTATCCTTTCCCGTATTATTTTTTAAACATCTGAGGCAATCATATAAAGCGCCAAGCTAATTATTAAAACAACATTTAGAGAAAATAGATGAATATTACATTATCATTATGTCGATCTATAATCCATCAAGATCTGCTACCAGTGCAGCAGCAAAAACTTAAAAAAGACGTGAGAGTGCCTGAAGGGGTAACGGCGATAGGACTTAATAATGGAATTAAGCAGTTACATGGTATTGCTTATGATTCCGGATCGATACCCCCGAGCCTGATTCTTTATCTAGTCAGAGAGTGAGACAAAGATGCTCCATTCATCTCATACTGAAAAGGATGGAAGTCTTACAACGTCGTCCTCGTCACGTTCAAATCACACTTAATATATCCCATGTTATTGCAGCTAATTACCTGCTGGTGGATTCGAGAAGTTAATAAAGACGGCCTTGCAGGTGATTTTTGTGCAATGCAGAGTAGCTGGGCAAACCAGAAAGAATCTGACATATTTTGTTACCATCCTAGATTGATATCCCTGATTCCAGATTTTCAGTTTTTTCCAGCAGTCTAAATTCTCAACTCATGTCAATCAAATCAACAGCAATCTCTGACTTGTTCATAAGCGTCATTATTAGTAATTATAATTATGGCCGTTATCTAGATAGTGCTATCCAAAGTGTCCTCGAACAAACGTATAAGAATATTGAAATTATTGTAGTGGACGATGGCTCTACTGATAATTCTCATTATGTCATTAGCAAATTTGAGGGGAAAATGTCGCCAATCTTTCAAGATCATAAAGGACAATGCTCTGCACTCAACACAGGTTTTTCTTCCAGTCGTGGTGATGTAATAATTTTTCTCGATTCTGATGATACTCTTCTCTCCAATGCAATTGAGCGTCTCGTCCGCCCCTTTATTGGCAACAATGCTATTACTAAATGCCAGGCTTACATGAATGCAGTAGATGCAGAAGGCCATTCTCTTGGGAAGCGGATACCTAACCTTCTCTCCCCGTCTGGTAGTTACAAACATGATGTACTAAGGCACGGTCCACAGGCTATTCAGGGGGCCTGGACTTCTGGCAACGCATGGGCACGGTGGTTTCTTGAGCAAGTAATGCCATTGCCGGAGAATAAAGATAACAGTGTT
>JAHEKD010000159.1:5139-6219 GCA_024638545.1 Gammaproteobacteria bacterium | reverse complement strand
ATAATTAATGAACTTGAACTGTCAGACTTTGAAATGCATACCGTTTCTGATTTAACGCCGCTTACGTCATTAAACCCATCGCACAGTGAAATTGATAGTGTCGCCAGATTTTCGGCCGTTGGCAGCAAGCGCAATACGATCAGATCAGCACTGACACATCTCAACTCGGTTGCGCGAGCCACTCAAGAATGTATAGCCTTGCCGTCCGGCTCCTTGTTTGGGCAAATAAACGTGAATCGAGAGGCCTGTACCCTATGTATGGCCTGTGTATCGGTATGTCCTGGGAAAGCCCTGCAGGACGGTGGTGATTCGCCTGCGCTGAAATTAATAGAAGCTAATTGCCTGCAGTGCGGTATTTGTGCCAATGCCTGCCCTGAGCAGGCCATAGAACTGGATGCCAGGATCCATTTTGATCACAACACGACTCATAGCCCCCGGGCATTGAAAGAGGAGGAACCTTTTCGCTGTTTGAGTTGTGGTAAGCCGTTTGCCACACAATCGATGATTAAAACTATGACAGAAAAGCTCAAGGGTCACTGGATGTTTGACGATGCCGCCGCCGTGAAACGCCTGCAGATGTGCGAGGACTGTCGGGTGATTGATATGTTTAAAAAATAAACTAGCCAGATTGCAGCCATAAATTCAGTTTAGCCTACAGTATTGAGTCATAATAGTTAAGCTGTAAGGCAGAATTGAGCGGTCAGGGACTCTAAATCGAAATGCATCAGACACGAGAAAGCGACTGTCGGCCACACCTGACACCATTATTTTCAGGCTAGATCATTCTCAACCGGCGGTTGCTGAAAAAAATTCAGAATTTAATGCCCGGCTGTTCGCCACCAATTTAGAAAGATTTTCTTAGTGAAGTCTATTTTTTAGTGTGACCAAGCGGACCAGGTTAATGCAAATAAAAATAAGAATCATAATCATTTAGAAAAACTAAAATAAATCAACAGGTTAAAAATAATAAGCGCTTGATAATCGCAAATGTAAGCGCTATCATTAATTCGTACGTACTCTAAACATCACCAGAGTGGATTGAGCAAATAAAGACGTGGACGTTACTGAATCTATTTCAGA
>JAHEKD010000159.1:0-5129 GCA_024638545.1 Gammaproteobacteria bacterium | reverse complement strand
GCAAAGTACTTTATCATTGACAAGCGATGATGATCAGGCTCGCGCCGATACTTACACGATTCTGGCGTCTCTACTAAGTCACTCACCCAGCCAGGACCTGATTGATTACCTGCAACACATTAATACCGGTGAACAGACAGATTTGGGTGAGATCGGCCAGGCATGGCTAGATATCAAAATTGCCGCCAGCCAGTATGACTTGATACAGCTTGATGATGAATATCATGACCTTTTCATCGGGCTGGGAAGAGGCCAGGTTATACCCTATGGATCATGGCATATGACCGGTTTTTTAATGGATAAACCCTTAAGTGACCTCAGGGATGACCTCGTCAGGCTCGGCATTGCCGCCAGCGAGGACACTAAAGACCCCGAAGACCATATTGCCGCTTTGTGTGAAACCATGTCGATTCTAATCACGGCGCAGGATGTCGAGGGTTACCAGCAAAGGCGCTTTTATATTCGTCATCTGCATCCCTGGGTGGAAAAATTTTTTAAATCTTTACAGGCGGCGTCATCTGCCAGATTTTATAAATCAGTCGGTTTACTGGGTCAACGCTTCGTTGAGCTGGAAAATCAGTATCTGAATATAAGTGAACATTAATTTAGCAAATATTCATGCAAATAACTGCAGAGGAAATAACATGAAGACAATGGACAAGACAAACTTAAAGAGGCGTTCTTTCTTAAAGGGTGCGGCCGTTTCGACGGTGGCGGTCGGCAGCGCTGCCATAACCGGCAATGCAGTTGCAGATAGTGCCCCTGAAACGCAGGCCAAATCAAAGCAGGGATATAAACTGACCCGTCATATTAAAGAATACTATCGACTCGCTCGGTTTTAAGGCGATCGTAAGAACACAGTTAAGCAGATTAGCGACTTAAGCGAATACTCAGGAGTTCCCATTATGAAATTGATAAGAAAAAACCCGGCAGAGAAATCAGCTGACTCTTCAGTTGAATCCAATGAACCGCTTTCCGGGGTTGGCCAGGCGATCAACCGGCGAACCTTTCTGAAGCAGTCGGGCATTGCAGTCGGTGCAGGTGCGGCGGCAGGCATGCTGACACCAGGCAGGGTTAAGAAGGTGCATGCGGCAACTGCCGCTGCCGAAGGTGAGATTACAGTAAAGACAAGCGTCTGTACCCATTGTTCTGTTGGTTGCGGTGTCAAAGCGGAAGTACAAAATGGTGTTTGGGTGGGCCAGGAGCCTGATTTCGATTCGCCTCTGAACCTGGGCGCACACTGTGCAAAAGGCGCGTCTGTACGCGAACACGGACACGGTGAACGTCGACTTAAGTATCCCATGAAATTAACAGGCGGCAAATGGAAGCAGCTTACCTGGGAGGAGGCCATCAATGAAGTCGGCGATGGCATGTTAAAGATTCGCGAAGAATCCGGCCCGGATTCCGTTTACTGGCTAGGATCGGCCAAGCACAACAACGAACAGTCTTATTTATTCAGAAAGTTTGCCGCCCTTTGGGGAACCAACAACGTTGATCACCAAGCCAGGATTTGTCATTCGACCACGGTTGCCGGTGTTGCCAATACCTGGGGCTACGGGGCAATGACCAACTCCTATAATGACATGCATAACAGCAAATGCATGCTGTTTATTGGCTCTAACCCTGCCGAGGCTCATCCGGTATCCCTGCAGCATATCTTCAGGGCGAAGGAAAATGGCTCGAAAATGCTGGTGATCGATCCTCGCTACACTCGTACCGCCGCTCACGCCGATCACTTTGTTCGCATTCGACCGGGATCCGATGTCGCTATAATCTGGGGCATGTTGTGGCACATTTTTGAGAACGGATGGGAAGATAAAGAGTACATTCGACAGCGTGTCTACGGCATGGATGAGATTCGTGCCGAAGTTGTAAACTGGACGCCGGAGGAAACCGAACGTGTAACCGGTGCGCCTGAAGATGTTGTTAAGAAAGCGGCTGAAATGATGGCTAAAAACAGTCCGGCCACCTTTGTATGGTGTATGGGCGGAACGCAGCACACCATCGGTAACAACAACACGCGTGCTTATTGCGCTTTCCAGCTTGCGCTCGGCAATATTGGCAAAGAAGGTGGTGGTGCGAATATTTTTCGTGGCCATGACAATGTACAGGGCGCAACCGATTTTGGTGTGCTCTCACACACACTGCCTGGTTACTATGGTCTGTCAGACGGTGCCTGGAAGCACTGGTCTAAAGTCTGGGGTCTGGATTACGAATGGGTAAAAGCCAGATTTGACCAGGAGCAGGTTGAAGGTGATAAGGGCGATCCGGTCAGTCCGATGAATTACAAGGGCATTCCGGTATCGCGTTGGGTCGACGGCGTTCTGGAGGAGAGTATCGGGCAGAAAGATAACATCCGCTGCATGGTTTATGACGGTCATGCCGTAAACAGTCAGACCCGCGGTCCGGAGATGAAAAAGGCCATGGAAAAACTGGATATGATGGTGATTATTGACCCCTATCCCACACATGCAGCGGTCATGAACGACCGCACCGATGGCATATATTTACTGCCTGCCTGTACCCAGTTTGAAACCTATGGCTCTGTAACGGCTTCGAACCGATCACTCCAGTGGCGCGAAAAAGTCATTGAGCCGCTGTTTGAATCTCTACCGGATCACACCATCCTCTATAAGTTCGCCAAGAAACTCGGTTTTGCTGACGAGCTGTGTAAAAATATACAGGTAAATAATGATGAACCGTTAATCGAGGATATTACCCGTGAATTTAACCGCGGGATGTGGACGATTGGTTATACCGGTCAGAGTCCAGAGCGGCTGAAAGCGCATATGGAGAACAAGCATACTTTCAATACAACCACACTCATAGCAGAGGGTGGCCCGCTGGATGGTGAATATTATGGACTGCCGTGGCCGTGTTGGGGAACACCTGAGATGAAGCATCCGGGTACGGCAATACTTTATGACACAAGCAAACCGGTGGCAAAGGGAGGATTGAATTTCAGGGCACGCTTCGGTGTTGAGCATGAGGGCAATAACATTCTGGCTGAAGATTCCTGGCCTGTGGATAATGAAATCAAGGATGGCCATCCTGAGTTCACCGCAGACCTGTTGAAACAGCTTGGCTGGTGGGATGATTTGACCGCTGAGGAGAAAACAGCCGCTGAAGGCAAAAACTGGAAAACAGATTTATCCGGCGGTATCCAGCGAGTGGCAATTAGCCATGGCTGTGCACCGTTTGGCAATGCCAAGGCGCGGGCTATTGTCTGGACCTTCCCGGACAGGGTGCCCATTCACAGGGAACCGCTCTATACATCAGACCGTGAGCTGGCTGCAAAGTACCCAACCTACGAGGACAGGAAGCGGTTTTATCGACTGCCAACCCGCTATGCATCAATACAGGCTCAGGACTTTTCAAAAGACTTCCCCATAATCTTTACCAGCGGGCGTCTGGTTGAGTATGAGGGCGGTGGTGAAGAGTCGCGTTCAAATCCCTGGCTGGCGGAACTGCAGCAGGACATGTTCGTCGAAATAAATCCAACAGATGCGAACGACAACGGCATAAAAGATGAGCAGATGGTCTGGATCGAGACGCCGGAAGGCGCGAAGATTAAGGTCAAGGCAATGGTTACGCGGCGAGTGGCGCCCGGTGTGGTCTTTACACCATTCCACTTTGGCGGTCATTACCAGGGCCAGGATCTGGTTGATAAATATCCGGAGGGTACCGAGCCGTATGTTCGTGGTGAAGCCTGTAATACAGCATTTACCTACGGATATGATTCAGTAACACAGATGCAGGAAAGTAAGGTTACCCTGTGTCGATTATCACTCGCTTAAGCGGAGGAAAGAAGTTATGGCTAAAATGAAATTTCTATGCGATGCAGAGCGGTGTATCGAATGTAACGGTTGTGTAACGGCCTGTAAAAATGAACACGAAGTGCCCTGGGGCGTTAACCGCCGCCGTGTAATTACGCTGGGTGATGGCGAGGCAGGAGAGAAGTCTATTTCGGTTGCGTGCATGCACTGTACAGATGCCCCGTGTGCTGCCGTATGTCCGGTAGATTGTTTTTACACGACCGATGATGCCGTTGTGCTGCATGATAAAGACCTGTGCATCGGCTGTGGGTACTGTTTTTATGCATGCCCGTTTGGTGCGCCCCAGTACCCACAGGCGAATGCCTTTGGGGTGCGCGGTAAAATGGACAAATGCACATTTTGTGCAGGTGGTCCTGAGGATGATAACAGCGTGGCAGAAACTGAGAAATATGGCCGTAATCGTCTGGCTGAGGGCAAGCTGCCGCTGTGTGCTGAAATGTGTTCCACCAAGGCACTGCTTGCAGGTGACGGCGATATGGTTGCTGACATATATCGCGAGCGTATACTCAAGCGCGGCGGTCGGCCGAATACCTGGGGCTGGGAAACGGCCTACGGTGACACGGTTTGACGTTATATTACTAAGCTGAGTTAAGACTCTCTTTAGAATTGATTAGTTTTTACAATGTTGACTAAACAATGAAACATTAAACTAAAACGTGAATCTTGCAAACATGCAAAAAACAATTCATCTTCTTGGCCTCTTGATTATCGCTGCCGGACTAACCGCCATTTCTGCCTGCGATCAAACGGAGAGCATCGTAATCCATGAGCCCGGTGTTTACCAGGGTACCAGTGATGATCTGAAAACCGATGACGCGCTGTTGAAAGAGCGTATCAAAGGTCAGATGGACCGTTAGTTTTATCACTCTGAGAGGTTTGACTACCATGAAAAAAACAAACTGTAATACAATTAGGGTACAGCGTTCAAAACTGAAGGGTCGCATCAAAATGATGACGTGGTCACTGTTGTTTATCGTATGTAGTGCGATGATCTTGCCTGCATCCTCGTACCTGTTTAGCGTTAATGAGAGTTACGCACAGAGTGCTGATGCACAAGGATCTGGTGATAGAAACCAAAGGGCCAATTTCTGGCGAGCCGTGCGGGAGGGCCAGGCAGGTTATTCAGCCGTGAGCGGTCCGGAAGCGGGCGTATTTATTGACAACGGTGGACAAAACTGGCGTCAGGTCAGAAATAATCTGGTTTCGGCTTATGGTGGCTGGATCATACTGGGTTCGCTCGCATTTGTCGCATTGTTCTATATCATTAAGGGCAAAATTCGAGTTGAAGCAGAA
>JAHEKD010000158.1 GCA_024638545.1 Gammaproteobacteria bacterium | reverse complement strand
GCAGGCATTGATACATATCCTGCTGAATCGTTCATATTTTTTCGTATTTACCTCTACAACGCTTCTTTCGCTCATCAGCGGGATAAGATCAGACATTCCCAATTGAGTGCACATGTCAAGCAGTGTACTTACTCGATCACCTTTTGGAATTGCTGTAGCAACCGCGATTCGGGGTAATGGCGGCGTTAACTGTGTGATCTGAGTGACTCGTACACTGAGTTTAAGTTTCATAATGGATGTGATCACCGCGTTCGCTACAAGCCCTTTTCCGTTAAATAGTAATAACTTGTCACCCACTTTTAGCCGCCTCGCACCCGCTATGTGCCGCATCTCATCGCCCTGCAAATCAATTATCCTGTTTGAATTTATTAATTGCGGGAAATAAAAGCAGTTCATTTATTGAAGCCCGGCTTAAATACATCGAAACGTATTGTTTTTCCTCTGTATTGAGCGACCGGTCTTTCTAAACAAGCCGCCGCGTTAGCATATTTTTTTACGATGACTCGTGAAACATTCTGCTTAAGCGCACAATTTATCAATAACTCTGCATCCCTATCATCACCGGCAAGTTGTCGTAAGATTTGCATCTGCTTGGATGGTTTGGCCGATTTTTTCTTACCGATAAACATGGTATCGATGTAGATTGCATCCAGTTTTATTGAGTTCTGCTCAAGCCAGAACTTGCTGTTTTCAAAATGCAGTTCCACTAAATCTGCCAAAGTTGGATCACACCGGCTAATACCATCAAACAGCAGCATTGCAACCGCAGGACATCGCTCTATACAGTAAACCCGCCTGCCAGTAGATGCGATTGTCAAAGCATCCACGCCAAGGCCGGCACTTAAATCAGCAATAATTCTGTTTCTTTTCCCAAGGGCCTTAATCAATAAATTACTCGACGAGACTCTTTTTTGGCCCGGTGTTTGAGCGCTGATGGGTAAAAATTTTTTATCTCCAAGCCAGCGCAGCTTTAATTTGTTGACACTGTAATACAGAAAATATGTAGCCTGCGCTGCAGGCACTCGCATTTCTATTCCAGCATCTTTTGCCCAGTTAGACAGTTGCGCAGGCATATTCCCCTTCGTGTAGACAAAAAATCGCTCGCTTCGTGATGTTTTCATGACTTTACTAAAGCTTAAAAATCTTGAATTATCCGATCTATATCGTGAAAAACCAAAGTTTAATCCATAAAATGGCGACAAGTCCCGCAACGGCCAGGCCTATCTGCGGCACTGCCGTACTGCACCGATGTCTTGCGGGCCGGCGGCAGTCGATGCAAGTATGCTTGATTGACAGCGTTGTCACTCCTGTTAATTATTAGTGTTCCACTCTACCCATGAGTATAAAATTTCAAGTTAATTCTATCAGTAATTCTTATGGTAGCCATTGTGAATCTACCAGCTTTCTGCGTCTGCACACCACCTTAGTGAGTTAAAATGCTACTATTGAATTTTTAAACAAAGGAATCTTCGATGGGATTTTTAGAAAATAAAAAAACACTTATTGTCGGTGTTGCCAGCACAAAATCAATCGCCTGGGGGATTGCACAGGCTATGCACAGGGAAGGTGCAGAATTAGCCTTTACCTATCAAAATGAGAAACTGAAAGGCAGAGTTGAGAAGTTTGCGGCGCAATTGGACTCAGATATCGTACTACCTTGTGACCTGGCTGATGAGCAACAAATTCAGGATGTATTTTCCGCACTCGGCGAACGCTGGAATGGTCTGGATAATATCATTCACTCGGCAGCGTATGCGCCACGCGAGCAACTCGAGGGCATGTTTGTCGATGCTGTCACCCGTGAGGGCTTTAAAATTGCACATGAAATTAGCGCTTACAGTTTTGCGGCACTGGCCAAATACGGACGCTCGTTAATGCAGGGCCGTAATGGTGCACTATTAACGCTGACCTATATAGGCGCAGTGCGTTCAATGCCCGGTTACAATGTTATGGGGCTTGCCAAAGCTTCCCTGGAAGCCAGCGTTCGCTATCTAGCGCAGTCCCTGGGACCTGAGGGAATCCGAGTCAACTCAATATCAGCAGGACCGATTCGAACGCTTGCGGCATCTGGCATAGGCAATTTCAGAAAGATGCTGAGCCATAATGAAAAAGTTGTGCCACTGGGACGTAATATCACCATCGAGGAAGTTGGAAATGCGGCCGCTTTTTTATGTTCGGATCTTGCATCCGGTATCACGGGGGAAATTCTTTACGTCGATGCCGGTTTCAACACTGTTGGGCTGAGTGCACAGGTGCTTGAGGCGATGCAGTAAACTCGAGCAAATTTCCTGGTACTACTGAAGTATTTGTGATTTTGAGGACCTACCATTAGCCCGCATTTCTCACCGGACTACGTAGCGAGACGGTTAAAGGATGCGGCCTGTATGGGTTTGACGACCAAAGGCCGGCATTATGTTATCAGCATATGTGCCGGCACAAGGGCCCGCAGGCATCGTTGACACTATGTCACCGACCCTGACCGAGTAAAATGCCCACAGGGCGCGGCAAGGGACCGTCGCAGTAGTAGGGTGGTGAGAAATGCGGGCTAAGGCCATTTACAGATTTTCTTCAAAAATCTGTATTTTTGCGGTTTCACGTAATGATTCAAGCACATTTGTTGCAGTATCCGACCCATACCGCTGCTGCATGCTGGCAAGTAATGCATCACGCGCTTCGGGCTTTATGCTTTCGAGTGCGTTGTGGTCAATATCCTCAACCTTGTCCAGCCGATAGACGACATAGCCTGTGCCTAGACTGATGCCATCAATTACAGGTTCGCCGTCTTGAGGCCGGGGTTTTTCAAATACAACTTTACTAATCGCCTGCTCGTCACCTGCCTGGGCGCCTTCGCGCGTTTGAGCAAAATCTATGCTCTTCAGGCCCTCAGATTCCAGTAAACTATCCCAATCATCCGGCGCCTTCTGTAATTTCGCCTGTAGTTCCTCACCTCGTTGCTGTGCCATCTCCTGCGCTTTACGAGATTTAATCAGCGCCGTAATCTGCTCCTTCACTTCTTCCAGTGGCTTGAGCTTAGCATCTTTATACTCATTTTTTCGAACTAGAATGAGTGTGTTCTCATCGGGCTCGATGACCTCGCCATTTAAATTCTCATCCAGCACAGCTGGTGAGAATGCTGCCTGACGTACCTGCGGCATTGCTGCAATACCTTTACCGGCGCTGCGTGTTATCCAGTCACTTAGCTGTATTCCCAGTCCCAGTTGATCCGCGATCGGCTGCAGATCATCAGGATTTTCGAAAGCAAGATTCTTAAATGTTTCCGCCTTTACAACGAATTGCTCCACCGCCCTGTCCTCGAGTATTTGTTCAGAAATTTCCGCTTTCAACTCTTCAAATGGTGGAACCTCTTCAGGCTTAAGCTCTGTCAGCTTAATCAAATGATAGCCA
The DNA here is from genome assembly GCA_024638545.1 of Gammaproteobacteria bacterium. GTDB lineage: Bacteria > Pseudomonadota > Gammaproteobacteria > Arenicellales > JAHEKD01 > JAHEKD01. The sequence continues at coordinate 2,829 of JAHEKD010000158.1, read as the reverse complement.
AATTCAGTTTTTACAGGCTCACTAATTTCACCGGCGCTTAACTGAAAAACGGCCTTCTCAAATTCATCCACCATGACCCCGGGCGTTATAACGCCCAGATCACCACCGTTATTTGCAGAGCCTTTGTCTGCAGATTCTGTTTTTGCTATCTCCGCAAAATCCTCGCCAGTATTGATTCTGGCCAGAAGATCATTAGCCTTTTGAAGCGCTTGTGCGCGCGCCTGCTCCGTCTCGGATTCCGGTTTGATCAGAATATGGCTTGCTTTTCTGGTTTCCGGTTTTGAAAATGCGGCCTTGTTTTCATCATAGTAGAGCCTGACTTCATCCTCGGGGATAGTGTCCTCCTTCAACGCATCCACTGATAATTCGAGATAGTTGATTTTCAGCTGGTCTTCGGTTTTGTAAAGATCAGGAAAACCCTCATACTGTTCGATAATTTCATCATCACTAATTTCAGGATCAAAACTGCTGTTTTCGATAATGAAATACTGCACGAACCGCTTTTGATTTTTAAGCGCCAGGATGTCATCCAGCTCATTTTCATCGATATAGTAACTCTGCTGCAGCGCTCGCTCTATCTGTGCAAATGCGCCCTGCTGGCGCTGGGTTGCCTCGAAACTTTTGACCGTCCAGTTATTGCTGACCAAAAGCCGTCGATAACGCTCATCATCAAACTTACCGTCCGTATAGAAGGCTTGATTGGATTTTATTTGCTGCGCCAGTGCTTCATCGCCAAGCGTGTATCCACGCTCATTGATTGTTTGGTTCATTAGCATCTCGTTGATAAGCTGATCAACAACCTGACGTTTAAAGCCCGGTGTCTCAAAATAATCCTCAGGCAGACTGTTCTGAAGCATCTGGCGCATTTGCTGCTGGCGGTTACGTAACTGATTCTGGTAACGTTCATAACTGATCTCGTCACCATTTACAGAAGCCACATCTACCTGGGCTGCACCTTCAAAATACGAATTTATGCCCCATAGTGCAAATGACAGACAGATTAAACCAATCAGCACATATGAGATTAAACTTGTTGCTTTGTTACGAATTGTAGATAGCATTTTACTCTAATCATAAAAAACGGCGAGGAGTTCCTCACCGCGTCAAGCTTTAATTTTGGCGGAGCGGACGGGACTCGAACCCGCGACCACCGGCGTGACAGGCCGGTATTCTAACCAACTGAACTACCGCTCCGTTAACTGGTGGGTGCTGCAGGGATCGAACCTGCGACCTACGGCTTGTAAGGCCGTCGCTCTCCCAGCTGAGCTAAGCACCCCCCTGCTGAGGAGGCGCTAGTTTACGGCATCCTTAAGCGCTTTTCCAGCCTTAAATTTAGGTACATTTGAAGCTTTAATCTGTATCTCTGCACCGGTTTGCGGATTACGACCTGTACGGGCGGAACGGTGCCCCACCGAAAACGTTCCAAAACCCACAATACCAACACTACCACCACTTTTCAACGCCTTTGTTATGACATCCACAGCTGCGTCCAGCGCTTTTCCAGCATCGGCTTTCGAGAGTTCTGCGGTATCAGCTATGGCGTCTATTAGTTGAGATTTATTCACAAGGTTTTTCCTCTGTTGTTTATTAAAATTCAAGTGCATTATATGAAGTCACGAGACTTGCAGCAATGTTATACCAACTTGCTCAAGTCAATGTCAAGATTTCAGGTTTGCGTTTGCCTCGGAATAACTCGTTTAACAATTCAATGTGCCAATTTAACAATCGCATTTAATCGTTTGTTTTTATTGGTTGCGGCGAACCCCGAGCCTCTTGGATATCGTTAGACTCGCGTTCGGTTAATAATTTAAAAATAATGCTGGTCACCAACAGATCAGTGTCTTGCCGGACTTTGGCGTGGTGTCTTCTCCGCTTTGATTGATTTTTTTGATGGTTTCTCCTTAGCGCTTACAGAATCTACAGAGGGCGATTTTTCCAGCGCCAGTTCAAGAACTTCATCAATCCACTTGACTGGGATTATTTCAAGGCCTGATTTCACATTTTCGGGTATTTCCTTGAGTTCTTCATAGTTTTGATCCGGTATGAGCACAGTTTGAATACCGCCCCGGTGTGCAGCGAGTAACTTCTCCTTTAACCCGCCTATCGGCAGTACTTCACCGCGTAAAGTAATCTCACCTGTCATCGCCACAGAAGATTTAACAGGTATCTCAGTTAAGGAAGACACGATCGCAGTACACATTCCGATTCCAGCGCTAGGCCCGTCTTTGGGGGTTGCACCTTCAGGGACATGGACATGCAAATCATACTTCTGATAAAAGTCATCTGATATACCTAACCTTTCACTTCTGCTTCGAACGACGGTGACGGCGGCCTGGATAGATTCTTGCATCACGTCACCAAGCTTGCCTGTATAACTTTGCTTACCCTTGCCCGCAACTTTGGCTGCCTCAATAGTCAGCAGCTCACCGCCAACTTCCGTCCACGCAAGCCCCGTGACCTGTCCGATCTGGTTCTCGGACTCGGCAATGCCGTAGCGATATTTTCTGACACCCAGATAATTGGCCACTGTCTCCGACGTAATCTTGTACTGTTTCCTGTTCTTATTTTTCAGAAGTTGCTTGACAACCTTACGGCAGATTTTTGCGATTTCACGTTCTAGATTACGGACACCTGCCTCACGGGTATAGTATCTGATAATATCCAAAATCGTATTATCGCTGATTTTGATTTCACTTTCTTTAAGACCATTATTTGCTATCTGTTTTTCTAGCAGGTACTGTTTTGCGATATTGAGTTTCTCATCTTCGGTATAGCCGGACAGACGAATCACCTCCATTCTGTCAAGCAGGGGCGGTGGAATGTTCAATG
>JAHEKD010000157.1:1301-6251 GCA_024638545.1 Gammaproteobacteria bacterium | reverse complement strand
TAACGGGTCACGGAATCGGATGTATTTGCACTGAATGACAGTTCACGTCCAGTGCCAAACAGGTTCCTTTGAGAAACAGAACCTCGAAGCAGGATACCGTCTGATGAGGAATAACCCACGCCCAGCAGAAAATTTCCTGTCGATTTTTCCGTTAGGTTTACCTCCAGATCGACTTGATCAGGTACCCCCGGGACAGGCTTGGTTTCGATATCAATATTTTCGAAATAACCGAGGCGTTCAAGCCTGACCCTCGATCGCTTGATCTTCTCGGACGAATACCATGAGCCCTCATACTGGCGTAGTTCACGACGAATGACATCATCCTGAGTCGCCTCATTTCCGTTAATATTGATTTGCCGGACATATACCCGGCCACCCCGATCAACGACAAAGGTAAAATCAACCGATTTATCTTCCTGATTAATTTCCGGTACGGCGTTAACTGTGGCAAATGCAAAACCTTCATCTGCCAGTCGGTCAGCGATAACAGACCTTGCCGTGTTAACGTCTTTTCTGGAGAACACCTGCCCTTGCTCAATTTCGACTAATTCGATGAGCTCTTCCTTCGGCACGACCATGTCGCCCTGGATGTCAAAGTTGGAAATTGTGTATAAATCACCTTCGTTTAAACTCACAGAGATGAAGATTTCATCTTTACCAGGTGTAATTGAGACGTCAGTCGAGACAATTTCAAAATCCAGATATCCACGATCCTGGTAATAACTTCGTAGATTTTCAAGATCCGCTGAAAACTGCTGCTTGGAATAACGGTCGACTTTACTAAAAAATCGCCAGGAGCGCTTTTCTTTTTGCCTGAATTGTTTAAGCAGTTTTCGTGTTGAAAATGCTTCATTGCCGGTAATCTTGATTTCTTTTATTTTAGTAACTTCACCTTCATCGATCTGCAGGGTGATGGCAATGCTGTTTTGGGGCCTGGGCGTGATTACCGATTCCACCTGTGCGGAATATCGCCCCTGGCTAAAATACTGCGATTTTAATTCTTCAACGACCTGATCGAGGACCGATTGTTGAAATATGCGGCCTTTGCTGATACCGAGCTGGTCAAACGCTGTTGTTAAGTCCTCATCCTTTATCTCTTCATTACCAACAAAGTCGATGTCTGCAATAGACGGCCGCTCCTGCACGACCACAACCAGCGTGCTGCCCTCTTGCTCGAGCTGGACATCCTGAAAAAATCCGGTCGTGAAAAGCTCCCTGATCGCCTCACGAACTGCCTCATCATCAACGATATCTCCTACCTTGATGGGCAAATAATTGAACACCGTGCCGGGTGAAATTTTTTGCAGCCCATCGATCTGGATATCGCCAACCTCAAACGCATCTTGTGAGTGAGACGTGATAAAGCAGGCAGCCAGTACAAGGGCGGTGAGTAACTTAACGATTTTTTTCATACAACCTATTTTTCATTATCTTGAGAATTGACGGTTCAAACACCGGCTCATTGAACCAATCGAGCCAGGTCATTATAAAACGCAAGAAACATTAATGCACCTAGAATAAGCAGACCGATTTTTTGGCCAATAATCATTGAGGTTTCAGATGGCGGGCTGCCCTTGATTGCCTCTGCAATATACATCAACAGGTGACCTCCATCCAGCATGGGTATGGGCAATAAATTAATTATCCCAAGACTGATACTGATAACTGCCAGAAAAAGCAGAAAACTGATTAACCCCACCTGGGCTGTTTTGCCTGCATACTCTGCAATAGTTATCGGGCCGCTTATGTTTTTCGGTGATACTTCGAGCTTGAGCATTTTCCACAGCATTCTGACCGTCAATAGCGACATTTGCCAGGTATTGTCGATACCGCGTGATATTGCAGACAGCGGCGAGTAATCAATATCAACAATCTTCTCTTCCGGAATGGCTGCTGGTTTATTACCAATGCCGATGCGGCCGATTTCAACACCGTTTACCTGCTTGGCCTCGATATCAACATTCAGATTTTCAATTGAACCCTGTGCCCGCTCCACGGTGATTGTGATCTGCTGATTCGCACGTGATGAGACATAGCTGACCAGGTTTTGCCAGCTCGTGATTGGCTGATCGTCAATAGCGACAATTTTATCGTCAACCCGAAGTCCGGCTCTGCTGGCGGGAGTATCAGGTGATATGGAGCCAATAATCGTTTCCAGTTGGGTATTGAGTGGGTAGAGTCCCAGAACTGACTCCAGCAGAGGCTGTGTGGGTTGCCAGTTCTCCAGAATAGCGAAATCAACAATGATATTGCTTATCTGACCGCTGTTGGATTCAACCTCAAATTTGGCCGTTGACTTGACTAATGCTCGATTAAGCAGATACAGGCGGTTGTCATCCCAATGCTGATGCGGCCGTCCATCAATAGAGCGTATTTTGTCGCCTGGCTGAAAACCAAGCCGCTCGGCATGGGATTCTTCCTGAACATATTCTATTACAGGCTCCAGGCCCTGCTGGCCAATCATGTTCACGGCTGCATAAGCAACAATGGCAAACAGAAAATTAGCCGCCGGGCCGGCTGCAACAATAAATGAACGATTTAATAATGGCTGGTTATTAAAGGCCCGGTGTTTTTCTTTTTCATCCACCTGCGACTCCATTTCGTCTAACATCTTCACATATCCGCCAAGTGGGATCGCCGCGATCACGTATTCAGTCTGATCTTTCCCTGATACCCTGGACCAGAGGGGTTTACCAAAACCGACCGAAAACCGTAACACCTTTACATCACAAAAGCGAGCAGCGAGATAGTGACCGTACTCATGCACGGTAACCAGAATGCCGATGGCTAAAACAAATCCACCTATGCTGAATATCAAATCTTGCATATTTAATCGTCTGTATTTAAGTTTAATAGTCTATGCAGTTAAACTGAATAGTGGTTTAACAAATCTGTAGCAATGCGGCGGGCAGTCACGTCTGAATCGATAACGGACTGCAGGTCGACACAGTCGCTGATACTGCAGCGTTCAAGCGTTTGTTCGATAAGCCTAACGATATTGGTAAACCTGATTTGTTCATTAATGAAAGCCTCGACCGCAATTTCATTTGCCGCGTTCATTACACACGGGGCCGTGCCGCCCGTTTTGATGACTTGATTTACAATTTTCAGGCTGGGATAACGCCGGTAGTCCGGTCGTTCAAACTCAAGCCCTGCCAGGGTCAGAAAATCCAGCCGCTGTGCACCCGAGCGTATTCGCTCCGGCCAGGCCAGGGCGCTGGCAATCGCAATGCGCATGTCCGGCGGACCCATCTGTGCAATCACAGAGCCATCAACATACTCCACCATTGAGTGGATTATACTTTGCGGATGAATAAGAATATCTACTTTTGCGTCATCAACGCCAAATAAGACACAGGCTTCAATGAGTTCCAGTGCCTTGTTCATCATCGTGGCCGAATCTATGGAAATTTTCTGTCCCATTTCCCAGTTTGGGTGATTGCAGGCTTGTGATGGTGTAATGGAATCGAACTCATCCAGTGCCGTGGATCTGAACGGCCCCCCCGATGCCGTCAGTAATATCCGGTCAATTGTTTGAATTTTACGATTTTTAACGACGTCAAAATTACCCGGCAAACACTGCATAATTGCATTGTGTTCACTGTCTACCGGTAGAATTTCAGCACCGGACTGGGCGGCCTTGCTGATGATCAATTCACCCAGCATTACAATCGGTTCCTTATTGGCAATCAGCACCCGTTTACCTGCTTCAATTGCCGCAATTGTTGAATGCAGGCCGGCTGCACCGACTATGCCTGCCATTACTATATCAACACGCTCATTAGCAACCACTTCGTTCAGGGCTTGCGGTCCCTGCAGAACTTTAGTGTTTATTTCACTGGCTATTAGTTGTGATCTGAGCTTATCGGCAGCCCGCTGGTCGGCGACAATGGCAAATTGCGGTTCAAATTGAATGCACTGCTCGAATAACCTGTCCGTGTTTTTATTTGCTGAAATCGCAAACACATTAAAGCGGTTATTCTGGCGGGAAATAACGTCCAGCGTATTTACACCAATACTGCCGGTGCTTCCCAACACCGCGATGTTCGCGACGTCATGCATCGGTGAAAAGCCAGTTTATAAGCAGGAAATAGAAAGGCAATACAGCGACCACACCGTCAATACGGTCAAGCAATCCACCGTGACCCGGCAGCAGCTTGCCGCTGTCCTTGACTCCTGCATTGCGCTTCAGCCAGCTTTCATACAAATCACCGACGACAGAAATCAAACTGATCATTACTGCCCCAATCAGCCACCATATCCAGTTGCCGGTTTCAAGCTCAATAATATAAGCCAGTCCCAAGGCCAGAAAGAAAACGCCTGCAGTGCCACCCATGACACCTTCAATGGTTTTGCCGGGACTGATTGACGGCGCAAGTTTAGTTTTCCCAAGCTTTTTACCGGCAAAATATGCAAAGCTGTCTGCGCCCCAAACCATGATCAGCCCTGCTAATAAAAGGGCGGGGCTTTGTTCATGAATCAGCGCAAATGCAAGCCAGGCAATCATCAATACCCATAAACCTGAAAGTAGAATCTTTTCGCTGTTATCGGACATTTTATTGGTGGCCAGCAAGACCAGCTTGAAGCACCACCATAGCGCACCAAATACCAGCAAACCTGTTCCCCAACTATCTTTGACCAGATAAACCAGGTAAATCAAAACCAGCAAAATGACAACATATATCCATCTATGCCGGCGTTGAGTTAATCCTCCGAGTGCAGACCATTCCCACGCACCCATTAATGCGATAATTGTTATAAACAGCAGGAAAGCCAGTTCAGAGACCCAGAAATTTTCGATTAAAAATATCGCAATTAATATGAGAGCTGTGATGACACGCGTGATTAACATTAGCTATGATTTATCTGATCACCGGTAAGACCAAAACGCCTTTGGCGTAAATGATAGGCATCAAGCGCTTTTTCAAACTCTGCCTCATTGAAATCCGG
>JAHEKD010000157.1:0-1252 GCA_024638545.1 Gammaproteobacteria bacterium | reverse complement strand
TGTAAAATACATTACGGTGTAGGCGAGTTGCCAGAGCAGAAAATTGCTGATTCTGTATTCCCCGCCTGTGCGTATAAACAAATCCGGCTCTGGTAAGCCGGCAGTGCTCAGACGGCTTGCAAATAACGACTCATCTATATCCGCCACCTCGATTTTTCCGGCTTTTACGTCGGTTGCTATGGATTTCACAGAATTAATAATATCCCAGTGACCGCCATAATTAGCTGCAATAGTGAGTATGAGTTTACGATTATTTTGAGTTAATGCCTGTGCGTTCCTGATGGCTTTCTGTAATCTGTTGCTGAATCTGGAAACGTCACCAATTACACGCAGGCATACACTGTTCTCGTGCATGCGGTGAATTTCATTTTCGAGCGTGGAAATAAACAGCTCCATCAGCAGTGACACCTCTTTTTCCGGGCGCCGCCAGTTTTCACTGCTGAATGCAAATAGCGTTAAGCAGGAAATGCCGTATTCAGAGCAACATCGAATGACTTCACGCACGGTTTCGACACCGCGGCGATGACCAAAGACTCTGGGTTTTCCCTGGTTGCGGGCCCATCTGCCGTTTCCGTCCATGATAATTGCAACATGGTCAGGCCGAACCGTGTCGGGATTATTTGAATTCATTAGTGAAAACGGCAGGCTGAATCAAACTTCCATAATTTCCTTTTCTTTATCGGCAATAATATGATCCACTTTAGCAACGTAATCATCAGTATGTTGCTGAATAGCCTGTTCTGCCTTTTTTTCCTCGTCTTCGGTAATTTCTTTTTCCTTGAGTAGCTCTTTAAAATCGTGGTTGGCATCCCGTCGAATATTGCGAATTGCGACTTTTGCATTTTCACCTTCCGATTTTACCGTCTTCGCCATTTCAGTTCGGCGCTCCTGGGTTAAAGGTGGCAGAGGGATACGAATAAGATCGCCCGTAGTGATTGGATTTAACCCCAGATCTGCCTCATGTATGGCTTTCTCCAAAATGGGTACCATACTTTTTTCCCAGGGCGCCAAAGACAGTGTCCTTGCATCCATGACGCTGATGTTCGCCACTTGAGTAATAGGTGTCTCTACGCCGTAGTAATCTACACTAATATGTTCCAGTAACACCGGGCTGGCCCGTCCTGTCCTGATTTTATTTAGCCCGAGATGCAATGAATCAATTGTTTTACCCATGCGCTCTGCCGCATCCTTTAAAATTTCGTCTATCATCTGACTATCTATACCTCCGTTGAGACCAGCGTTCCAATTTTTT
>JAHEKD010000156.1 GCA_024638545.1 Gammaproteobacteria bacterium | reverse complement strand
ATTAAGTCCTCGATCGGTATTGTTTCCAGGCTTAACAGGGCATCAAGCAGATGCGCTTTCAGCGTTTCAGAGATTTTCGTCGCATCTCGATGAGCGCCACCCGCGGGTTCGGTAACCACCTTGTCGATTAACCCTCTCTTCAGTAATTCATCGCTGGTCAGGCCCATCGCTGTGGCAGCCTCTGCGGCCTTATCTGCACTTTTCCACAATATTGAGGCGCAACCTTCCGGAGAAATAACGGAATAGGTGCTGTATTGCAACATTAACAGCGTGTCGCAGACACCGATTGCCAGGGCACCACCCGAACCACCTTCACCAATCACCGTTGAAATGATAGGTGTTTTAAGTGTTGTCATCAGTTTCAGACTTTCGGCGATGGCTGCGCTCTGCCCCCTTTCTTCTGCACCAACACCAGGGTAGGCGCCGGGCGTATCAATAAACGTAAATATGGGTAGTGTGAATTTTTCAGCCAGTCTCATCAATCTTTGGGCTTTTCGGTAACCTTCTGGTTTGGGCATGCCGAAATTTCTCAGGTTTCTGGATTCAGTGTTGCGTCCTTTCTGATGGCCAACAACCATGACCGGTTTATCCTCAAGTCTGCACATACCGGCGACAATGGCGTAGTCATTCGAATACATTCTGTCGCCAAACAGCTCTTTAAAATCAGTGAAAATTGAATGAATATAATCATTGGTGTAGGGGCGCTGCGGATGACGCGCCAGCTGTGTAATTTGCCAGGGTGTCAGCGAGGAGAAAATTGATTCCGTTAATTTTGAATTCTGGAGTTCGAGATTTTTAATTTCCTCATCGACACTGGCTGAAGGTTCCAGTCGCTTTAACTCATCCAGTTTAGCTTCAACTTCAGCAATGGGTTGTTCAAAATCGAGGAAATTCAGGTCCATAATTTAATTAATCAGATATCGATTTACCGGTTCTCTATTTTGCCAGAAATCAGTGCCGCATATCAGCTTGAGGTAAATAATTTATCTCAATCGCATTTTTACCGAAAATTTCCTGTAATGAGTACAGTAGTGGATTCTCTGGATTGACGCTAAATTGTTCACCCAGCCTGATTTGCGCCATACAGCCCTGTTTTTTATAGCGCAAGACGATAGGCAGGCCACCTTTGCCGGCATGGCTTATTAAATGCTTAAACCGTGCTCCATCACTGGCCAGTTTTTCATCGCTGGTTGTTATAATCAGCGCGTTTGCGCTGTTGATCCGGTATTCCGGCAAACTGTAGATGGATTCGGCACGCATCTGTATTCCGTTATTACGTTCATCGACGCTTACAACGCCTTTAATCACAACGATGCGATCATGGCGCAGTTTCTCGTAACTTGACGAATACAGATCTGCGAAAACACTGACTTCAACGCGCGCTGTATTATCGTCAAGCGTCACGAATGCAAATTTTTCGCCACGACGGTTAAACATGGTTCGAATACCCAGGATCAGCCCCGATATGATCTGAGTACTGTCCTTGGCTCTGAGATCGATCAGCCTGGAACTTACGATTTTATCCAGCTCATCACGATATTGCTCGACCGGGTGCCCAGACAAGTATAAACCAAGAGTGGCTTTTTCCTGTTTTAATCGATCGCCCTCATTCCAGTCTGGCACATTGACATAAAAAACGTGGTTTTGTTTTTCTTCACACATCCCGAACAGGTCAGATTGACCCGCCTGCTGATCACTGAGTCGTTGATTGGCCGCATCGACAGCGCTTGATATCGACGCGCTTAAACTCGCCCTGCCCACTGCAAATGCGTCAAGTGCTCCTGAGCAGACCAGTGCCTGCAGCGCCCTGCGGTTTACTTTATGGGCACTGACTCTGTTACATAAATTAAACAGGTCAGAAAATTCACCGTTTTTCTGACGCTCTTCAATTAGAGATTCAATCACAGGCCGTCCCAGCCCCTTGATGGCGCCGAGTCCGTAAAGAATCGTATCTTCACCGGCGGCAATGAACCTGTATTCACATTGATTAATGTCCGGAGGTAAGACTTTTATTGCCATGTCACGTGTTTCGGCAATTAACATGACCACCTTGTCGGTATTGTCCATATCGACTGACAGGGATGCTGCCAGAAAATGTGCAGGATAGTTAGCTTTCAGCCAGGCCGTTTGATAGGCGATTAATGCGTATGCCGCCGAGTGGGCCTTGTTGAAACCATAGCCCGCAAATTTCTCCATCAAATCAAAAATCGATTCTGCCGTTTTCTTATCGATGTCATTTTCTGAAGCACCATTAACAAAGACCTGGCGCTGTTTTGCCATCTCCTCGGGCTTCTTTTTACCCATGGCTTTTCGCAAAATATCGGCATTGCCCAGCGAGTAGCCTCCCAAAACCTGAGCGATTTGCATGACCTGTTCCTGATAAAGCATGACGCCGTAGGTTGATCTTAAAATTTCCTCCATTTCAGGACGAGGATATTTCACTACCTCGCGTCCATGCTTGCGGTTGACAAAATCGTCTGATAATTCCATTGGACCGGGACGATACAGCGCGACCAGCGCCGTCAGGTCACCGAATGAATCCGGCTCTAATCGCAAAATCAGGTCCTTCATGCCGCGTGACTCGAGCTGGAATACGGCTGTGGTACGAGCGGCCTTTAACAGGTCAAAGGTTTTTTTATCCTCTAAATCAAACTCCTCTAATATTAAAGGAGACTGGTCTTGATTCGATCTTTGCACATTAATTGATTTTAGTGCCCAGTCAATTACCGTCAGTGTTTTCAGCCCCAGAAAGTCAAACTTCACCAGGCCAATGGCTTCAAGATCATCTTTATCGAACTGGGTGATACTCTGTGCTGATCCCTGCTCTGAATAAAGCGGCGAAAAGTCAGTCAGTTCAGTGGGTGCAATAACGACGCCGCCGGCGTGCTTGCCAATATTTCTGGCCAGGCCTTCAAGTGCCCTGGCGGTATCGATGAGTTGTGTAATCTCTTCTTCATCTTTATACAGCTTTTCGAGTTCAGGCTCCTGATTCAACGCCTCGTCAAGCGTCATACCGGGTACGAACGGTATCAGCTTGGCAATTTTATCGACATAGCCGTAACTCAGGCCCATGACGCGGCCAACGTCTCTGACCACTGCCCGCGCGGCCATTGTGCCATAGGTAATGATTTGCGCCACTTTGTCGTGGCCATATTTTTGCATCACATATTCGATGACTCTGTCACGGCCTTGCATGCAAAAATCGATATCAAAATCGGGTAAAGACACGCGTTCAGGATTCAGGAACCGCTCGAATAATAGCTCATGCTCAATTGGATCAAGCTCAGTAATCCCCAGGGCATAGGCAACCAGTGATCCCGCTCCTGAACCGCGCCCGGGTCCAACGGGAATGCGATTTTTTTTCGCCCAGCTTATGAAATCCGCAACAATCAAAAAATAGCTTGAAAATCCCATCTGGTTGATTATGTCCAGTTCAAAATCGAGCCGGTCCCTGTAGAGCTTTTCAACCTGATCCGGTTTTTCCAGCTTCAGGACACTGATCAACCCGGCCCTGGACTGTTTTATCAACTGGTCGTCCGAAGTATCCGGGCCTGCAATTTCAAAGTTAGGGAGAAAGGTTTCACCCAGCCTGAATTGCGTGTTGCAGCGTTTTGCGATCTCAACTGAGTTATCGATGGCTTCCGGGTAGTCACTGAACAGTTCCATCATTTGGGTCGGATTTTTCAGGTACTGTTGTGTCGTAAATCGCCGCTTTCGACGCTTATCGTCAATCAATCGACCTTCCTGAATACACACCCGGATTTCATGCACATCTGATTCTTCCTTGTGGATAAACTGGACAGCATTGGTCGCAACCACCGGAATATCCGCTAAAGCTGCCAGTTCAACTGATGCCCGCACGAGCTGTTCGTCATCGTTGCGACCCAGCCTTTGCAGTTCAATATAGAATCGGTCATGAAACTTGCTTTTAAAATCCCGGCAATATTGCTCTGCAAGCGATAGATCGCCGGACAGGATCGTCTTGCCAATTAAACCGCCGCGCCCGGCGGAAAGTGCGATCAGATGCTCATTTTGCTCATACAGCCTGCTGGCGTTTACATACCCACGCCCTTGATGCTGATTTTCCAGAAAAGCATGTGATAACAATCTGCACAGCGACTGGAACCCCTTTTTATTCATCGATAACAGTATCAACTGATGAGCCTGCTGGTAATTTGATTCATCGCATACCCAGACATGTGTACCAATAATCGGTTTAAGCCCGAACCTGATACAGGCTTTATAGTGTTTGATTGCGGCGTAGGTATTCACGACATCAGTGATCGCAACAGCTGGCATGCCGTATTGCTGGCAATAATGTGCCAGTTGCTCACATCTAACAGTACTGTCAACAAGCGAATATTCAGAGTGAACATTTAAATGTACAAAAGTTTTATGCATTAAATTCTTCGCTCACGTGTTATTGGTTCAAGCATTGGCAAGTAGTTTAGCAACCGGAGAAAATGTTCGTCTATGAATTGGTGTAATCCCGTGCTTATTGAGCGCGCTTAAATGCGCTTTAGTTGGATAGCCTTTATGGGAAGCAAACCCGTACTCTGGATAGCACTGATCATAATAGCACATCAACCGGTCACGGAACTCCTTGGCCAGGATTGAAGCTGCACTGATGGAGTCAAATTTACAGTCTCCCCTGATGATTGCCTGGGCTCGGCAGCATAGGTTCGGGGGCACGAATTTACCATCGATCAATGCTTTTTCAGGCTGCAGGTCGAGTTTCAATATCGCCTGTTTCATTGCCAGCAGGCTGGCCTGTAAGATATTAATCTGGTCAATCTGCTGCGCCTCAACCTGTGAAACTGCCCAGGCAACAGACTTCTGCTTGATTTTAGGTTCAAGCAGGGCGCGTTTTTTAGCAGAAAGTTTCTTTGAATCCGTTAATTCATCAATCTGGCAGGCCGCGGGTAATATCACGGCCGCGGCCACCACCGGACCTGCCAGGGGGCCGCGACCGCACTCGTCGACACCGGCAATGATCATCTGTTCGCGTCCAGGTAGGTGCGCACGACATTGGCAGAAGTTTTGTTCGAATCCACTTTAAGTTTAGATTTTATCTCCTTGAACTTGCGTATTGTTTCATGTTTATACAGTTCGTCGCTCAAAAATTTAGCCAATGCCCCGGATAAATTCTCAACATTCGCACGCTGCTGGACAAATTCAGGAATGATGGGCTTATCAAGCAAAAAATTCGGCATCGCATAGAAACTGACGTTTGAGAACAATCTGACCATCAGTTCGCTGATTTTTGAAACCTTATAAGCAACAACCAGCGGTTTTTCCATCAGGGCAGTCTCCAGGGTGACCGTTCCGGATGCAGCCAGTACCAGATCACTGGCTGAAATAACCTGGCGGACATTTTTTGTAATCACCTGAATTTTGAGATTAGAGCTGCATTTTTCCAGCAGCTGGTTGATAAATTCATGCACATTGTGGTTGATGGCCGAGATAAGAAATTTAGTATCAGGATAGGAAAGGGCCAGGTGTTCAGCCGTTTGAATGAACAAAGCTGCATGTCGCTGAATTTCTGATGTTCGACTACCCGGTAACAGCGCGATAACCTCACAATCATCGTCAAGGTTATATCTTTTTCGGCAGGTTGACTGATCTGCAACGCCATCCACTTCATCAGCAATGGGATGGCCGACAAAAGTAACCGGCACATTATGCGACTGGTAAATGCCGGTTTCGAATGGGAACAGTACCAGCATATGCGCGACTGCTTTTTTTATCGTGTTTATGCGATAACCTCTCCATGCCCAAATTGTGGGACTCACGTAATGGATACATGTAATCGCACGTTGAGTCAGCCGCTTTTCAAGGCCAAGATTAAAATCCGGCACATCGATACCTACAAATATTTCCGGCCTGTCGCTGACAAGGCGGTCAAGAAGCTGTTGGCGGATTTTTATTATACCTGGCAGCTTGCTGAACACGCCTTCAAGGCCGATCATCGATATATCGTCCATCTCGTAAAGGCTTTGAAAGCCCTGTTCCTGCATTAAGGGCCCGCCTATCCCATAGTATATGGCGTCAGGAAAGTCGTTTTTAAGCTGACTGATTAATCCTGCCCCTAGCTGATCACCAGAAGTTTCTCCAGCAACAACCGCAATTCGCATGATCAGTATTTTGGGTTACAGCGGCTAACGGATAAAACCGCGTTTTGAAGTTTGCAAAAACTCTGAGAGTATTGTTACTTCTTCATAGTTTTTGAGATCTTCGAGTTTTTCCAGTGCCGTATTCAAGT
>JAHEKD010000155.1 GCA_024638545.1 Gammaproteobacteria bacterium | reverse complement strand
CGATTGGCATGATTCTCATCATTAAATTCTCGGGAGGAATGGGCGTTTCTTACGAGGGCAGTGTTGACTTATCAACCCTTCCGGAAGACCTTTTAGATTCTGTGCGCAACGAATTTTCCGAAGAGAGCCTTTCGGAGTTATCAAAAACAGAGCAGAATCGTTTATCCGCCGATGCCGTGATCTATGAGTTGCAATACGAAGATTCAGGGCGAACGTACAGTTTAAGCGAATCCCAACTGAGCGATGAAACTCTGGAATTGATTGACGACTTGAAACCGTATCTGAAACTGACCCCGAAGGCTAATAGTCAGGAGTAAAGTCTAGTTTACTCCAGGCCGGCCAGTGTCGGAATGTAGGACATAAAGCAATAGTCACTTACTCACTTTGAAAATGTCTGTCTGGATAGCGATGCCCTGGGAGGTATCATCATTTCCCCTTGCCGGGGTTAGCGGATTAATAAACTCTCCAGTGCTTATCTTGATCCCCAGAATACGCTTGCCGAAACAGGATTTTCAGATGACAGCTGGTGCCACGAATGTTGGTTTAAGGCCATACAGGTTACTGTTTACTGTCACTTTAATTCTCGTCACTTTAATTCTCTGTTTAATCAGTATAAAAATTGTAGAATCTGAGTTTAGAATTCATTGATTATTGTCAATTAATAATAATCCTGTCGCGCTATAGTGGATTATACGCATGAATATTAACGCACACACTCAAACACCAGGGGCTTGCCTGCAGGGCCTGAAAAGCAGCAAGCATGGACTGACCCGGAAGGAAGCGCAACTGCGTCTACAGCGCTATGGTGCGAATAATCTGCCGGAGGAAAAAATTCCCCCGCTATGGCTGATATTAATTCGACAGTTCATGAATCCGTTGATTTATATACTGCTCTTTGCCGGGGTTGTGACGCTATTCATGAAGGAGTACCCGGGTGCTGTATTTATCTTCGCGGTGCTGCTGGTGAACGCTATTATCGGTACGATACAGGAGTTTACGGCCAACCGTGCAGCGGCATCACTAAAAAAATTGACAACCACAAGCTGCCGCGTCATGCGAGCCGGCAAGATTCAGGATATCGATGCTGCACAGCTGGTCCCTGGCGATATCGTGTTACTGGAATCCGGCAATAAGGTCCCCGCGGATCTTCGTCTGATCGAGAGTGTATCATTGAGAACCGATGAATCCCTTCTTACCGGTGAATCGCGGGAAGTTTCCAAAGTTGAGGACATCACTGTAGACCAGCTCGCCGGGACCAGTGAGCAGCTAAACATGGTGTTTGCCGGCACGCTGGTAACGCTTGGCCGCGCGACAGGTCTGGTAGTTGCCACCGGGCTGGATACCAGGATGGGCGAAATCGCCAAACAGATTACTGAAAAATCACGGGTCAAGTCACCGCTGATCATCCGTATGCGGCGGTTTACAATGCGGATATCCATCATGGTTGCCGTGCTGGTTGTTATCATTGCCGCAGTGCTTTACCTGAAGGGAGAATCGGTGCACCAGATCTTTCTGATCTCTGTCGGTCTTGCCGTTGCTGCCATCCCTGAAGGATTGCCTGTAACACTTACGATCGCACTGGCAATCGGCATGCGCAGAATGGCAAAACGTAATGTCATTGTCCGAAAATTAGTTGCAGTTGAATCACTCGGTTCGTGCACGCTGATTGCTTCCGATAAAACAGGTACGCTCACCCGCAATGAATTAACCGCCGAGCGCCTGATCCTTCCATCCGGGGAAATTTTTCAGATCACGCCAGCCACAACAGTTAAAGACACAAATCTGCCTGAGAATGGGTGAGCAATGACAGTTATTCAGGAAATCGATATACAGCAACACCCGGGACTGCAGCGATTGTACGAAGCTGCCGTACTCGCCAATGAAGCCACGACCGAGGTTAGAGAAGGTGTCAGCTGTGCACAGGGGGATGCGGTGGATTGCGCACTGCTCACAATGGCTGGTAAAAGCGGTATCAGTAGAGAAGAATTATTAAGACAGTACAAAGAGCTGACAGTATTTCCTTATGAATCGGCAGAGAAATTTGCCGCGAATGTTTACGAAAAGGATGGAAAAGTTTTCGTGTTCGTGAAGGGTGCCGTCGAAACCCTTTTGGGCATGTGCAGTTATCAGGCAACGAAGGATGGTTTTATCCATATAGATGAAAATGCAGTCAAGCGCCAGGAAAGCGAATTAAGCAATATGCAATACCGCGTACTGGCTTTTGCGTTTGGCCAGATTGATGAGCAACAGCAATACGGTAAAGATGACCTTACCGGGCTGACCTTTCTTGGCATGTCCGGCCTGCGTGACCCACTTCGTGTAGAAGCTATTGATGCAGTCAGGAATTGCCAGCAGGCCGGCATAAAAGTCGTGATGATCACCGGCGATCATCCGGATACCGCATTTGCTATTGCTCGAGAACTTTCACTGACTCAAAATCAAGACGAAGTGGTGACCGGCAGACAATTACAGGAAGCCAAAAGTCGTGGTGAGCAGGTGCTTGACGAAATGGTCGCGAACAGCAAGGTATACGCCCGCGTCGAGCCCAAACAGAAACTTGATATTGTCGACTCGCTGATTCGAAATGGAGAATTTGTGGCAGTCACCGGGGATGGTGTTAACGATGCACCCGCGCTAAGACATGCACATGTGGGTGTCGCCATGGGGAAAAAAGGTACTGATGTGGCTAGAGAAAGTGCCGAAATTCTGCTTACGGATGATAACTTTGCTTCGATAGTTTTTGGCGTTGAAGAAGGCCGCGTTGTCTACGCCAATATCCGCAAGATCGTATTTTTCCTGATCTCCACCGCCGTGGCTGAGGTTTTCATGTTTTTGAGTGCTATTTTACTCGGCTTGCCAATACCCCTGTATGCAACTCAGCTGCTGTGGATTAATTTCGCCACCAGTATCATTCAGGATGTTGCGCTTGCATTCGATCCATCACAGGGCGATGAACTAAGGCAGCCGCCACGAAATCCTCGTGAGTTTATTTTCGATCGCCTGATGATCAGCCGTATTATTTTGACCGCTGCTGTCATGGGATTGATATGCTTGCTGGAATTTTATTGGATGATTGCATATGGCAACTACACGGCTGAAGATGCCAGAAATATCGTGTTGCTGCAGTTCATTTTATTCGAGAACATCGTTGCACTTAATTCCCAATCGGAGACTTCGTCTTTTTTTACGGGATCAATAATGAAAAACCCACTACTGATTTACGGCACACTTGCGGCTCAAGCCATGCACTTCATCGCCATGTACACACCGGGATTGAACGATGCGCTCCACATACACCCGGTGCGGTTTATTGAATGGCTGGTATTGCTGGGTTTTGCATTACTGGTAATGGCGGTCATCGAACTTGAAAAATGGGCCCGCCGGAGATTGAGAAAATTTTGAACGGGTGCAGATTAGGCCTGAATGAACAAGGCTCAGTGAGTCCATTTACCGACAAGGTGTTACACTCCAGGACACGCCTGCCATCTATACACACCGTCAAATAACTATCATCAGGATATGCGGGCTAAGGCGTTATCAGTGTAATTGCCGGATGAATACCTGGCGAGATTTTTTGCATCGGTTAAAATTAATACAGCTGGATGTGCCCGCGTCCATATCTAATGAACAGGCCGTGACTGGAGTGAGTTACTGAATACAGTTATTGCTGAATGTTGGCACACCACGTCAACATAAAAAAACTCTGGCAAAGGAAAACATGCAATGAAACGAGTAGGAGCCCACGTTAGTGCAGCCGGCGGCGTCGACAAGGCGCCCTTGAATGCCCAGGCAATAAACGCAAAAGCCTTTGCGCTTTTCACTAAAAATCAGCGCCGGTGGCAGGCTAAACCCTTGTCTGAAGATGCCATTGCTGCCTTCAAAAAAAACCTCAGAGAGGTAGAAATTCTCCCTGATTACGTTTTACCCCACGATAGCTACCTGATCAACCTGGGCCATCCCGGACCGGACGAACTGCAGAAATCACGTGGTGCTTTTTTGGATGAGCTGCAGCGCTGTGAGCAGCTTGGTTTGAAATTGCTGAATTTTCATCCGGGTGCACACCTTGGCAAGATTTCCGAGCGCGAAAGCCTGAACCGGATTGCAGACTCCATTAACTGGGCACTGGACCAGACAAGCCAGGTGACAGCCGTCATAGAAAATACAGCCGGGCAGGGCACCACGCTTGGGCACCAGTTTGAACATCTGGCACATATAATCGAGCGGGTAGGGGATAAAGAACGGGTAGGCGTCTGCCTGGATACCTGTCATACATTTGCTGCAGGCTATGACCTGTCAACAGAGGAAGCGTGCGAAAAAACTTTTTTGGAATTTGAGCAGATTGTCGGTTTTAAATGGCTTAGAGGCATGCACTTAAATGATTCCAAGAGTGACCTGGGTTCTAGGGTGGACAGGCATGACAGCCTGGGGAAAGGAAAACTCGGCTGGAATGTCTTTCATTACATTATGAATGACGACCGTTTTGAAGATATGCCGCTTATTTTAGAGACCACGGACAGCGCCCTGTGGCCAGAGGAAATTCACCAGCTTTATGAGTTGATCAAGTAGCGGTTAATTTTTTGTTAACACGAGATGATGTAAATCCATTTTGTTTGCAGTTCGTGTCAATTAATCATTCGTGCGGGCACTTGCCGATAGACTCCGTTGCCGGACTTTGTATACTCTATTTTAACCGCCACCTGATCGAATCCCACTCACGTGGTAACATGACCTTGAGAAGATTTTAATCCGCGCGCTTGAATTTTGAATTAATCGTTCCAATATTAGATAGTGTTACAGGACTTAAATATCCGATATGTTTTCAACAGGTATACAAATCAAACTTTAACATAGCAGTAAAATATTTTAATTTATAGAAGGAGAATACATGAACGACCCGGTAATAGAATCTTTACGACAGGTGGTTGCTGACACCTATGCATTAATCGGCCAGACACATATCTGCCACTGGAATGTAAGAGGGCCCTCTTTCTTCTCTTTACACCTGGCTTTTGAGGAACAGTATAACGAACTCTTCGCGGCAGTTGATGAAATTGCGGAACGCATCCGGGCAAAAGGTGCGTTGGCCCCGGGCGGGCTTGCAAATTTAGCAAAAATGGCCGGTATCAGCGAGATAGGTGAGGATGCCAGCGCACACGATATGGTGGCACATCTGGTAGAGGCTAACGAGAAGCTCCTGTCTGATTTAGCAACAGCGCGTGATCATGCCAGCGAGGCGAATGACTCAGAATCTGAAGACATGATGATCGCCCGCATACAGGCCCACGAAAAGACCGTTTGGATGCTGAAAAGTTATCTGGAATAGACAAGGTTCCGGGTCGGTGCCTGTGATAATGGCAAAAGGCTGCCGTCTCACACGCAGCCTGTGCGAAACTCTGATGACGGCTCAGCTATGATCAGCGCCAGTTGACAGGCGGGTGTGGTGAAGCAGGTGATTTGTAAAATATATCCAAACGCAGGAAAATAAAGACGACAGCGCTGACCATCGATGCGAATATCAACCATACAATGCCCGTATCAATAACGGATACCGTTCTACGGCTGTCGGAAAACGTCAGTTTATTTTCAGGAAGGTGGTTAATCCATACGGCATTCTGTATCTCGATCGATTCCATTTAGGTTGATTAAATCTTCATAAAAATTGATTTTAATCAAATTATTACAGGCAAATCTTAAAGTTAAAATAGACACTGTGTGCCAGTAATACTTTTTAATTCATCACACACTTTTGATTAAAAGTTATATTTGAATGATGTCAAACAAACAATCAATGATGGCCGTGGTCACTACCGGTAATGGCGGATACGACGCACTGGTCTATAAAGAAGTACCCATTCCTGAACTGGATAAAAGTGAAGTATTAATCCGGGTTCTGGGGGCAGGGGTAAACAACACTGAAATCAACACCCGCCTGGGTTGGTATTCGTCGGCGGTCGAGACCAGCACTTCGTCGATTTCGGATGAGCAGGAACAGCAAGCGTCTGAGAAAGCCGACGGTGGCTGGAACAGACCAACCCCGTTTCCGCTCATCCAGGGCACTGACTGTTGTGGCACAGTGGTTAAAGTTGAATCGAATGATGACCAGGCATTAATCGGTCAGCGAGTGCTGATACGTGCATGCATGCGCGTTGATGGCTTTGATTCACTGGAAACTATCTGGATGGCATCGGACTTTGACGGCGCTTTTGCGCAATATGTAAAAGTCCCTGCATCTGAAGTATTCGCTGTTGAATGCGACTGGAGCGATGCTGAGCTGGCCACGGTTCCCTGTGCCTACGGGACTTCAGAAAATATGGTGCATCGTACCCGGGTCAGTGATAAGGATCATG
>JAHEKD010000154.1 GCA_024638545.1 Gammaproteobacteria bacterium | reverse complement strand
CGCTCAGCACCTCTCCCGATTGAAACGTTGGCTCTATCGCTGCAGAAGCATCAGCAAGGTCCTCGCCGGCACAAACTCTACGCAGGGTCACGCCCTCAGGAACCGCGTAAGATCCTTGTGCTACTTCTATTATGCTAACGCCCTTTCCACTATTACAAATAAAAACAATACAACGCTGCCCGCTGAAAGCAAGCCCCTCGACATAAATCAAACAGAGCGCGATCTGGAAATTGAAAAAACCAGCCGTGCGCTGCAGCAGCATCTGAGAACCAAATCCAATCCACTGCTTGAGCGGGCACCGGTATGGGCCGTTGATAAATGGCAGTTATCGCAGGAGATAGCAGAGCAGGCTGATCTGGCATTGCGAAAACAGGATTACCAACTCGCCATCCAGGCTTACAATGAGTCAACCTCGCTACTGAAATCGCTGGTAAAGCAGCGACCCGAGATCCTTCTAGCCCATCTTCAACAAGCCCAGCAAGATTTAAAGGCTAATCAAGTTACACAGGCGATTGATGGCTTTAATAAGGTCTTGTCGATGGATGCTGAACATTCACAGGCACAAAATGGTTTGGCAAGAGCCAATGTTCGTGAGCAGGTTCTAGGTTTGATAACGCAGGCACAAAACGCACTCGAGAAAAATGAACTTGAAGCCGCACTGGTCCATTATCTAAACGCAGCTAAACTGGATGAGCAATATCCGCAGATCGAACAAATAGCCGCCAATTTAGAACTGGAAATCAAACAAATTCGCTACGACGAATATATTTCTGCAGCCAGCGAATTTCTCCGGCAGGGAGAGCTAGCTGATGCTCAGGATACGGTGAATCACGCGACTTCCATAATCGCCGATGACAACAGGGCAAAAGCGTTGCAAAATGAAATTGATCGGCGGAAATTAGCCACAAGCTTTAATAATGCAATGAAACTGGCAGACCAACACCGACATAACGAACAGTGGCAAAGTAGCGTTGATCAATATCATCGAGCACTCTCCCTGAGACCTGGCGCAAGCGAGGCTAAATCGGCACTGGCGTTTGCAAAGCAGCGCCTGACTTTGCACAACATGCTCGACACCATCATTGATGATCCGGCATCACTATATAACAAAAACAGACTAAATCAGGCCGAACAGCTCATGGCTACTGTTTCTGCGCTCTCATATTCAGGCGAAATGGCGCTTGAAATGAAAGCAAATAATCTCAAAAAATTGATATCACAGGCGAAAACCCCGCTAACCCTTTCGCTCATATCCGATGCATTAACCGAGGTGGTCATCTATCCGGCTGCCAGACTGGGAAAATTTCAACAAAAAAATTTACGGCTGCTACCTGGATCTTATGTCATCACCGGCACCCGCACCGGTTTCCGCGACATTCGCAAAACAATCAAACTCACTCCGGGCACCCCGACCCCGGTTATTGAAATTAAGTGTAGCGAGTTGATTTGAGCCGCAAACTAATCATAGATCATGGCGATGATATTCACCGCTTGAGCGATGAAAATCTACCTTTGCTTTTGCTCGATAACCAGCAGTTTCCCTTTGCCTGGGGCGGTATTGAATCAGCCGGCGAACAAGTTGCGGCAGTGATCGCCTCATCCGGTGATTATTTCTTTATACAGCTACACCATGAACAGCAGTCGGTTTATATCAACAATGAAAAACTAAACCAGTCACAGTGGCTTAAATCCGGTGATATTATTGAAATTAACCATCGTTTACATTTCTTGTGGACGGTGAAAACCGATCTCGCCAGCCTCAAGTTACTGACAAATTACCAGCCAGTTATCGCACCGCCTACTCCCCCGATTTACCACCAGGAGAAAGCACACACCGAGGTTAACGTCGATACACAACCAAAGTGTATGACTCGCAATTATGCCGTGTTTTTTACCACTGTGGTTTTGACACTACTGGCGATCATTTCGATATTACTCATTTTTAGCCTCCCATTGACGATAACGATTCGCCCGGGTGTCGATGAAATTCACCTGGATGGCCGCATCCCCGCACTAAAGATTAACCAGCGCTGGCTCGCTTTACCCGGAAATTATCAACTCAATGCCTCCAAGGCAGGTTATTTTCCATTACAAACCGAGATTGATCTGGAGCGCGGTAAAAATGGGGATTTTTCTTTTGAGCTTAAGGAAATTCCCGGAAAAATTTATATTCAAACACAACCCCCGGTCAGCTTTGATGTATTAAAACTGGACCAATTTTTACCGATACTTGACAATGCCATCCATTTAAAACAAGGCAAACATCTTATTACCCTTGTTACCGAACGGTATTTGCCGGAATTACTTGAGCTGGATGTCGAAGGCCTCGGTAAAACTCAATTTGTACAGCTTGCTCTTAAACCTGCCTGGGCCGATGTCATGATTACCAGCGTGCCCGATCATGCAAAGATAAACATAAATGGTCGTTACATGGGTCGAAGCCCTTACCAAACCACCCTCGTGCAAGGCATTCATGAACTCGGATTAGAACTTGAAGGCTATGAACGCAAACAACTGACTGCGAATATCAGCGCAGGGGAGAAAATGGATTTAACAGTAGGCCTCTCACCGCTGGGCGGGATGCTCGAAATTCATAGCCAACCCGAAGATGCCCAGGTCTATATCGCAGATACGTTAATGGGCAATACGCCTTTAAAAGTAAAACTGGCCGCAGATACAAAAACTCAAATTGAAATACGAAAATCCGGTTATCAATCCCTGCAAATTTCAAAGAAACTGACTTCTGACAGCAGTGAACGAACCGTCGTAAAATTAAAAAGAAGTTCTTCGCCAAAGCCTGAAAAAACCGATAATTCAATCCAATTGCCGCCTGATGAATCCACCCCAATAGTGCAGTCAAAACTGAATGCACCGCTTGGAAACAAGATGATTCTATTTGATGTAAACACTGACTTTACCATGGGTGCATCACGCCGGGAGGCGGGCCGCCGGGCAAACGAGCGAATGCATACGGTAAGATTGACCCGAGCGTTCTATCTGTCGAGCAAGGAAATCACCAATGCCCAATTTAAAAAATACCAGCCGCAACATGACTCTGGCTCATTTAATTCCGCCCACCTGAATGATAACCAGCAACCTGTCGTAAATGTGAGCTGGGAAGCGGCTGTAAGGTTTTGCAACTGGCTGAGCAGGCAAGCAGGGTTGCCCGAATTTTATCAAGAAAAAAACGGTAAGTTAGTGGCAAACCCTGCCTTAAATACGGGCTACAGGCTACCTACTGAAGCCGAATGGGCCTATGCCGCACGCGCGCACGGACGCTCTGAGCTGCTAAAATATCCTTGGTCAGGCAACTTTCCCCCACAAACGGTAACCGGGAACTTTGCCGACAGCCAAATTGCTGATGCCATCGCCGATACCTTGAAAGGCTATGACGATGGCTACCGGGTTAGCGCACCGGTTGGTAGTTTTAAAAGTGACAAAAATGGTTTGTTCGACATCGGAGGCAACGTGTCTGAGTGGGTACATGACTATTATTCGATTGGTGGGAATACGGATACCAAATCTGCCACCAACCCGCTGGGTCCTGCTAATGGTCACCACCATGTAATTCGAGGTGCAAGCTGGCGGAACGGCAATATCACGGAGCTACGTTTGAGTCATCGCGACTATAGTGCCAAGTCACGAGCCGACCTTGGTTTCAGGATTGCCCGATATGCGAATTAAGTGTCTGCATTTAGCCCTGCTTTGTCTGTTAATTGTATTGACTGCATCAGCACAGCAAACCGAACCCGATATTCAAGATGACACTCAAGACACCAGTGAGACTGAAAGTGTCGAGACACAAACAAAACGTTT
Source organism: Gammaproteobacteria bacterium (assembly GCA_024638545.1). Taxonomy (GTDB): domain Bacteria; phylum Pseudomonadota; class Gammaproteobacteria; order Arenicellales; family JAHEKD01; genus JAHEKD01. The sequence goes on along the minus strand of JAHEKD010000154.1, from coordinate 2,551 downwards.
CCAACCCTCTGAACGCATTAAAGCAGATGACCAGGTCTATTTCCCAGTTGATATTTAGGTTTATTAATCCATGAAAAAAAACTTTCCGCTCGAATTTATTTATCAGCTGTTTTCGCTGTTAGTTGTTTTTATCATTGTCCATGCCCTCTTTATTACTATTGTTCGTCCAACTGCGGCCGAACATATTGAAGCGCAGAGGGTACTGTTAGCGGCTGACCCTCAACACCAAACCGATGATTCCTTCTATATCATTATCCAGGGCTATGAGCAGGAAACCTGCATTATCCTGATGCTCTGGGCCCTGTGCATCCTGGCATATAAATCGATTTCCGCCTACCGTCAGAATCGCCTGCTCGATGATGATGTACTCGGTTTACCAGAAGATATGCCCATTGGTATGGAAGACACCCGGGCATTAACGCAGCAGATTCGCGATCTGCCTGGTTCTCGCCAGAACACACTGATGTTCCGTTCATTGCTTTTAGCCATTGAAAGATTCAGGGCCACTGGAAATGTGCAAGATGCTGCCACAACCGCCCATGACGTCATTGAATCACAGGGTGAACGGATGGAATCGGAATTATCCGTTATCCGGTATATCTCCTGGGCAATACCCTCCATTGGCTTTATCGGTACCGTTCGCGGCATTGGCGACGCGCTGGGCAAGGCCCATCAGGCGGTCGAAGGTGATATTACCGGTGTCACTGAAAGTTTAGGTCTGGCATTTAACTCCACCTTCATCGCCCTGGTTTTGAGCATTATTCTGATGTTCTTTGTCCATCAGTTGCAGCTGACCCAGGAACGTCTGGTACTGGACACCGAGCAATACGTTGATCACTGGTTGATTCGACGCCTGCGGGGCAGGCCGCCCAGGGTGTAAACCATGCGCAAGAGATCTGGTCGAATGAAACGCCGCACGACGAATGCTTTTTCGCTCTCTTTCCTGGACATCATGTTTTGCGGGTTTGGGGCTGTTGTGTTGCTGGTGTTGATTATCAATACAGGTATAGTGAAATTGCGAGAAGCGGTGTTCAGCGATCTTCGAGCAGAGGTGATTCTCCTGGAATCACAGCGCATTGTTGGAGAAGAACACCTGCAGGAAATCAAAAACAGCATTACCGAGAAGCAAATCGAAGCAAAGCGCACGCAAGGTGAAAGCGCAACGGTCCAGGAGGAGTTAACCGAAGTGGAGGATGCGCTGGCCAAACTGGACAAAAACAGTCTTGCCAGCAAATCACACATAAATCAGCTGCAATCAGAATTAAAGAGCCTGGAGCGCGGCCACAACAAACTACTCAAAGAAAATGATACTCAAAGTGGTGAACAACTCACTCGCATTCAAGGCAGCGGTGAACGCCAATACTTAACCGGTCTCAAACTATCAGGCAAACATACCCTGATTCTGCTGGACGCATCGGCAAGCATGCTGGATGAAACCGTGATCAATGTTATTCGCCGTCGTAATCTTGGCGATAATGAAAAGCGAAATTCACAAAAGTGGCAGCGCAGTCAAAAAATTGCCCGCTGGCTAATCGCCAATCTCAATTCAAACAGCCGGTTTCAACTGTATTTTTTCAATACCGAAACCCGCGCAGCGATTAAGCAAACGCGGGGTAAATGGCTGGTCACCGACGATAATAGTGCAGTTGAAAAAGTCATCCGATCAGTAAATGAATTGATTCCTGCAAATGGCACCAGCCTCTATCAAGCGTTTGCCACCATCGATGAGCTCAGACCAAAACCTGACAATCTAATTATCCTTACCGACGGATTGCCAACCCAGGGCAAGAGCAAACCGCTGTTAAGCAAAGTAAGTGCAAAAAAACGTCTGAAACACTTTGAAAATGCCACCAGCCTGCTGCCGCCCGGACTACCGGTAAACACCATACTAATGCCGATGGAAGGCGATCTGTTCGCACCAGTAGCCTTCTGGAAACTCGCCATTTCGAGTCAGGGTTCGTTCCTGACCCCCAGCCGGGACTGGCCGTGAGAAAAAAACGTCGCAGTTTTGAAACCTTTGGCTTGTCTTTTCTGGACGTGGTCTCCTGTAGCTTTGGCGCGATCATTTTGTTACTGGTCATCAGCAAGATCAGTCAGCCCTTTACGCTCGAAACCATGACCATAGATTTAACCGGTCACATCGAAAAACTGGAGGCGGAATTAGAAACCCTGCGTGGTGAAACCACCGTTTACGAAAGAGAAAACCGCTCAATCGAGGAGCAGCTATCCGAGAGCAGATCCGCGCTGGCACGACTGCAGCAGTCACTTTCTGATGCCCGCAGTCAATATGAAACTGCTCAACTAAATGACAAGGCTAAAAAGTCGATAGAAGGGCAACTGGCCAGCGCGAAACAGTCTCTCAGTGAGGAGATGCAGCGCCTGCTCGGGGCAAATTACCGCCGTAGCGACAAAGATAACGTCATTGGCGGCATACCGGTCGACAGCGAGTATATAATTTTTATCATCGACACATCGGGTTCCATGCGTCAATATGCCTGCGCCATCCTGCCGGACGTTATGGACCAGGTATTAACCATATACCCAGAAGTCA
>JAHEKD010000153.1:5641-6518 GCA_024638545.1 Gammaproteobacteria bacterium | reverse complement strand
AATTGAAATCCCGTTGTCATCATAAAAAACGATCAACTTACCTAATCCAAGCGTACCGGCAAGCGAACAGGCCTCGTGTGAAATGCCTTCCATCAGGCAACCATCACCTGCGAAAACATAGGTATAGTGATCAACAATGGCGTGGTCACCCTGGTTGAAATTAGCCGCAAGGTTCTTTTCCGCCAGGGCCATGCCAACCGCATTTGCGATTCCCTGACCTAAAGGACCTGTCGTCGTTTCAACACCGGGGGTAATGCCGTATTCCGGGTGCCCGGGTGTTTTGGAATGGAGTTGACGGAAATTTTTTATCTCATCCATCGACAAATCATAGCCGGATAGATGTAACAGGCTGTATAGCAGCATTGAGCCGTGACCATTTGAAATGACAAACCTGTCTCTATCCACCCAGTGCGGGTCCTTAGGGTTATGTTTAAGATAGTCCGTCCATAATACCTGGGCAATGTCGGCCATCCCCATGGGCATTCCCGGATGTCCGGACTTGGCGGCTTGAACAGCATCAGCTGATAATATACGTATGGCATTAGCCAAATCACGTCGATCAGGTTGTTGATTCCCAGACATGTGTTACTCTTTATATCTTGCTCTATTGTGTGAATGGATGATAGCAGATTGCCTGAATTTGTGTTGTAAATGGCCGTTAAATATTTCATTTGTTTGAGCCAAATTCAAGCCCGAGAACACCTGACCAGCAAATTTCAGCCTGCTCAGAATGGGTATTTAGATCTTAATTTTTTTTAGAGCAGTTGAAGTTGCGTAATTGAAAAAAAAGCATTCTGAAATCAATGGTTGGCGGACATTTTGCCTGGACATACTTTCTGATGTTCAGGTTGATTTATCCTCAACGTCGCTCAAGATT
>JAHEKD010000153.1:0-5631 GCA_024638545.1 Gammaproteobacteria bacterium | reverse complement strand
ATTTTTTGAAATCTAATGGCATCCTCTGCTTGCTACTTGATTCGCTTGAAAAACAGAAAAAAACGGCAGTGTTGCCTGAAAGTATATGCAAACACATGCAGGAGTTTCGGCGGACATCATCCGTAATTGAACTTTACAACAAGCAAACCTTGCTGCAGACCATTGAATTGTTAAGCAACAGAAAAATTGATTGCTTACTCTTAAAGGGTTCAGCACTGGCCTATGACCTGTATGATAAGCCCTATCAACGAATTCGCGGTGATACAGATTTACTCATTCACCCGGCAGACAAAGGCAGTGTCGATACATTACTAATTAACAACGGATATCAAAAATCTGTAACCGTCGTCGGGGATTATATTTCTCACCAAAGCACGTATACAATAATTTACAACAATGCCGGGTACTGCTATGACATTCACTGGAAAATTTCAAACCGCAATGCATTTGCAGAGTTGTTCGATTTTGATGAGCTGTTCCGTCGACGGCAGGTCGTCCGCGGACTTACTGAAAAGGCATTTCGGTTAAGCAATTATGATGCGCTACTGCATGCAATCGTCCACTATTATGGTCATTTTCCCGATGATCGGGCGCGTTTAATCTGGGTATATGATCTTCATCTGTTGTGTAAACGGCTCAAAGCAGTCGAATGGGACGGTCTTCTGGAAAACGCCAGGATAAAAAAACTTGACCCTTTCGTCCTTGAGGCACTGAAATTGAGCCAGGCCACATTTAAAACACAGCTACCCGGCTATGTATTGGAAAAATTAGAGCGATCCCCAGTCAGGCTGAACAATATCGAATATCAAAGGTTATCGGCTACCGAGTGGTCACGCATTGAGCAATTCAAATCTGACTGGGCCGCCTTAAATTTCAGACAACGCTGCCAGCTGATCAAGGAATATCTTATTCCACCCAGTGAATTTATTCTTCGGCAAAATCGCTCGAAGAACAGGCTGTTGCTTCCCTATTACTATTGCAAAAGAGTGCTGATAGGTGGAATGAATCTGATGAAAAAAACACTCACCAGATAATTACAGTGCAACCGCGTTACTCAGGAAATTTTTTCAATTAAATTATGCTTAGTAAGCTCTCGCAGAAGGTCCTCAAGATCGGCTTTTATCTGAGACTGAGAGGCATCATATTCCTCCATCATACATGCCACAACTTTCTCCGGCTCTCCATGTTCACCAATTAACTCAACCATGCGGGCACCGACCTCATCAAGGCCGAAATAGTGGCCGCTTTCAAGATTTAGAATAACCAGCTCGTCACCAACTTTCTGGTTTACTGATGTGTCAGGAATTTTGTACAAAATGGTTTACCTCACCGGAATATTCATTGCCGAATTATACCTGCTGCGGCAGCCAGAGGTATACATTCGTGAACATCACAGTCCCAACGAATTTCAGTCAGCCTCATCCGGCTGCTGATCATGCTGCAGGTGACAAATATTCACCCGGATTTACTTACTCTGAATTTATCATGTCAGAAGCTTGATAGCTTAACCCGCATTTCTCACCACCCTACTACTGCGACGGTCACTTGCCACGCCCTGTGGGCATTTTACTCGGTCAGGGTCCATACGTTTTTATATATTTTGACAATGTAATAAATTGAATATCTGGGCAATATAAAAAACAATATATCAGTTTTTACAAATTCAAATTTTTCTAATATTTTAATTTTTCAAGTAGTATTGCCATTGACGCCGAGGGAGGGAAAATTGCCATAAATAACTTTACAAAATGAACTGGCTGAATCTTCGCCGCACGGGCAATTCCAGTGTCAGACTAATTATACTGCGCATCTGGCGCACACTGGTTAACCTGCGAATTAAGTAGTGTGTCTGCGGAATTGGGAGCGTGACGTTTGCAATTTATTTTTTAATGTATTCGACATGCAGCCTGGGCGCAGCGTCGTGGTTTCCTTCATAAGCTTCGGCTGTTCGCTTACCGCTTCCGCTAACGATAAACGCCATGGCGTTGCCCGCCGACCAGCCGCCTCGATCAACAATTTCCTGAACAATCGATGACAAGTCCGGCGACTGATGTTTCTCTGCTACCGTATCCCAGGCGGCTATATTATTCCAGGCCACACTCGATGCGGTTAAAGACCGGCCACTTATATTGTAAGAAGATCTGCTGAACGTTGACGCGTTATCAGTGTCATGCCCCCTAAAGGTCACCGATGTAGCACCACTATTGGTCTCATCGGTTTGAAACTCGATATACGCCTTGTTGATTTTCGCTGCCTGCGGAATCGTAATGCCCTGAAATCGCATGCCAACACGCTGATTATTATCATCGTGAACTAACTCAAGATCAGAACTGTTCAAATACATCGAACCGCTCGAATTCTCTTCTGCGTCGTCCGTACCTTGCAAGACTGAAAATAGAAGCACTTGAGTATCAACCGCAGGGCTGTCACAAATTTCGGCTATACCATCATTCACCAGCTCCGTTACCTTAAATGTGATATAGCTGTTGCCGCTGGTGTGGTCAACCTCAAGATCACAGTCGGTCATGAAGGTGCCTTTGACATATTCATCTGGATGATAATAACCCTGAACGCTCACCACAATCCTGGCACCCGGATTATTAACGTCAAAAGTAAATCTGCCACCGTTCGCCACCCGGCCCTCAAACAGTAGCTCACCACCCAGTCCGCCTTCACGGACTCGTATGGTCTCACCCTGGTCACGATTTGAGTCCCAGTCAGACACTTTCAGCGTTATCCGGCGCTGACCCTTTATACAAATATTACAAACCGGCTTGTCAACCCTGACTTCCGACGGGTCGGCGTCCGCGACAGCTTCTCCGCCTGCATCTCCGCTTACTTGAGCAATATTAATAAAACCCTCAGCCACAGACTGTGTGGTGGCTTTTATCTTGAAGTTATCGACCTTGAACGTCTCATCACTGCCGCCATAATAGTTCGTCACACGAAAACGGAACACCGTCCGGGCAGAAATGTAAGACGATATATCAAATGACTCACGCTTGCCTGAGGTATTACGACCCCAGAATTTTTTGATTTGTGTAAATGACGAACCGCCGTCAGTAGACACTTCAAGCGCCACCGCATCGGTATTGTCAACACCTGCATGGGTGATCCAGTCAAAACTCAACCTCGCCGTATCCATACCTGACAGATCGACTTCACGCTGAACGCTTGGTTTAAAACTGCTGCCGCCCGGATAAAGATAGTTGTTCATCCACAGCTTGTTGTTGCTGCCCACTTTTACGCGGCCGGATGAGGCACCGCCTCCCTGCGGATCATGTTCAGTCCAGTTACCCACAAAGTTCGCGTTACCGTCATTGCCCGCATAGGAATAGGCCGGGGAGAAATCATCCAGCCATATCCTGGTCATTGACGCGCCCGAATCCAGCACCGTCGAACATGTATAGGTCACGCTCTGGCCTGCAGCCAGAAATCCAATGCTGTTATCACAGGCCGGCACCTGCGGATCACTCACGACCACATTGTTCAGATCAACCGCACCCGTATTTGTCACCTGGATCTCGAAATCAACCGTATCACCCGGGGCGAATGTACGCACATCAGGACCTTCCGCCTGTTTGCGAATGTCGATTGATGGATCATCAGGGCAAATGATATCAATATTGGCGACACCACCACTGCTGCTCATGATAATTTCAAGACGACTGACGTTATCCGCATTCACCTCCACAAACACCCGGCTGTTATTGCCCAGGCCCGGCATGGTCGTACTTGCGATCAATGCACCACCGGCATCAAAGCTGCGAATCTCATAATCCTCTGCGGCAATCTCAATATCAATTAGCGTCACCGAAGCCACCCTGTAAGGCACCGCAAAATCAAAAATCAGCGTACCGCCAGCGGCATTGTCATCCGGATCGGATTGATCACCGTCTTCCGAGATAATCAGCAGGTTACCCTCTGCAATGCTGTTTTCGCCCGCCGCACCCGAGGCACCACCTGAACCGATGCCCGGACCACCAAAATCCTGGTTCGGTGTACCCAGGTCATTGTCACCGCCTGTCGGGTTGCTACTGTCGAAAATCATCGCCGGGTTGGCGGCACTGGAAGTTGATACCGTGATCCCGAAACCCGAGAACTCATCATCGATTATGGTGCCGGCAGCCAGGGCCCGGCCGTCGGCACCGGTATCAAAATCAATCAGCGTCGGACAGGTTTGTGACGCAAATTCAATAAAGTTATTGCCCCTGTCTCTTTCACCTGGTTTGAGATTTACACCAACCTGTTCATCTACAGTTGTATCACTATCCTGCGGATCCGGATCGCCGAAGTCGGTCCTAATCACATCCTTGTCTTTGACACTGGTATAACCCGCAGGCTGAGTTTGTACTACGGTATAATCACCAGGTTCTAAATCCTTAAAGTAGTAGGCACCATTATTGTTTGTTGTTGTCGTTGCTATGGTATTACCCGCATTATCTAACAACGTCAGGATCACACCGGGCAATCCTGTATTACCATAATTATCATCATCATCATCGACGGCGACCCAACCTGATATGGATGCCAGGCGTTGCTCAACAAAGTTATTGCCGTCATCCACACTCTCGCCCGCCATGATGGTGACCGCAATTCGATCATCTATCGCCATATCCGCATCGAAACTGTCACCATCGGCACTGGCATCATTATCCGCGATACTCAAGAATCCGGCCGGCTGCATCTGAACCACCACGTAATCACCCGGCATCAGGCCCGTGAACATATAGGCACCCGTCGACGGATTTGCCGTCGTCAATGCCAGCGCCGGACCCACCGGATTGCCCGCCGCATCCGCGGCAAACAGCTCCAGCATCACCGTTACCGGCTGGCCGCTGCTGTCCTGCAAGGCACGATCGCCGGCATTATCTCCCGTGCTGTCTTCCAGCACCGTGCCCGAGATCGCGCCCAGTTGCGTGTAGCCAAAATCGACGTCCAGCCTGGCTTCGTCAACACCCAGCGTCACCACTGCCGCATTGGCGGTTGCAAACGGGCCCGTGCCGTCATCCAGATCATAGGTCTGGCTTAAGCCATTTATCGGCGCACCCGATACGCTCACCGTGTAGCTGCCGGGAGGCAATCCGTCAAACAGGTACTGGCCGCCTGTTGTCGTCACCTGGCTGCCGATTTCGGTGCCTGAGGCATCAATCAGGGTTACGGTAACGCCGTCAATGCCCGGTTCACCGCTGTCCTGGACACCGTTGCCGTTCAGGTCATTCCAGACCGTGTCTCCGAGTGAACCCTGCGCCAGAGGTTCACGATAACCAAAATCGACGTCATTTCTGGATGGCTGTGAAGTAGTCAGCTCAACATCCGCCGTGTTCGGCGTGGCGGGCGTGATCGTCACCGGGTCATCAAGATCATGGGTCTGTTCCAGACCGCCTAACGGTGTGCCTGATACACTGACGGTGTATGTACCGATGGGTAAATCCGTGAAGCCATAAACACCGTCGGCATCCGCTGTTGTTATCGCTGTTACCGGCCCCGATAATGCCACCTCAACGCCTCCAATACCTGTTTCACCGGCATCCAGCACGCCATTGGCATTATCATCCATCCACACCGTATCACCGATTGAACCCGGCTGACTCGCTCTGCGGTAACCAAAATCCACATCGCCACGCGATA
>JAHEKD010000152.1 GCA_024638545.1 Gammaproteobacteria bacterium | reverse complement strand
GGGTTTATAGTGAATATTTCAAGTCGTTCAGAGCGCTGTCTGGCGATCTTAAAATCCCCTGATCTAATTTCTGAACTGAAATTAATTTCACCCGAGGAATCCCAACAACACTGGCGATTAAGTGAAATCAGGGAAATGGTACCCAATATCGATATACAGACCAGTGAACTGTTTATTCCCCAACACGTAAATCTGGATAAGCTGAACGGCATCAGCTTTTCTAAAGGCTGTTTCCCGGGTCAGGAAGTCGTTGCTCGACTACATTATCTTGGCAAGGCAAAACAGGCGATGAAACATCTTGAACTCGACTCCGAAACGCCGATTTCCCCGGGCCAAACGCTTAAACATGCGAGCTATCAGAAACCGTTGAAAATTGTAGATGCCGTACTAACGCATGGTCAAACCTACGAATGCCTGGCCGTTGGTCAATTTGATTAAACCCTTTGGGGATGGCGTTACAGTTGACCCGGCTTGTAATCAGTTCAGGCCATTTCCTGATCATCTGCGGCACGCGGTCAGGACGCCTGCCGGAACGGTCGCTTGCGTCTCGGGCGGAAATTGCATAAGCGCGTCAAACTATGCACAATGATTCAAAAATTCTATTTTTATCAATCGGGCAAAGAGCATGACTATTTACAAGTTTTTATATAAACACCCGTCAATCGCATTCATTTTACTGATGGCGTCGGGATTAGCGTTTGGCGCAATGACGCTCAACATCTTCAGACTGGTAGCCGCTAACTGGAAATTTATTACTACTTATGGATTAATGGCGCTAAAAGATGGCGGTCTGGAGCAGGCGTTTGAATTGATGATGACGGGTATGTTATCCATGATTGTCTATCTTATTTTTAAATTCTGTGAAAATATTTTAATCGAAAGGATGCGCTCCCTGTCATTAACCAGAAAAAAACGAAACGCTGAATAGTCGCGCTACCTTAAATTTCATGATCTTAACAAGAAGATCACGGCCCGTTATCTTTTTTTTCAATAATCTGAATAAACGTCTCGTCCTCTTTAACTAAACCCAATTCGGAGCGAGCCCTTTCCTCGACGGCCTGCAGCCCGGTTTGCAAGTCAATAACTTCTGCCTTCAGTTCATTATTCCGCTGTTCAAGCTCACTGTTTTCAAGTCTAATAGCCTGCAGGTTTTGACGGGACTCCCACAGATCAATAATACCGTCATTTCCAAACCACAGTATCCACTGAACCAAAGCGATGAGAACGATTAAGGTGAACAAAAAATATTTCATAACGCTTTAAGCTGACCTGCAGCGTTTTTGCCGGGGGCTGACTGGCTGTTGATGATCTATACCGGAGCGCATCGGTTTTTAAACTCAGTTAACTCATTGTCGTCATCATTTCAGGTGAGCAAATGCATCCATGCCCGGGTAAACAGCACGATCGCCAAGCTGTGACTCGATCACCAGCAAACGATTGTACTTGGCGACTCGATCCGATCGACACAATGATCCGGTTTTAATCTGTCCTGACGATGTGGCCACTGCTAAATCGGCAATTGTGGTGTCCTCTGTTTCGCCTGAACGGTGCGAAATTGTTGCCCCATAACCGGCATCCTGTGCCATTGAAATTGCGTTCAGGGTTTCTGAGAGCGTGCCAATCTGGTTGAATTTAATCAAGATTGAATTACCAATTTTTTCAGCGATGCCTTTTTGTAAAATGTCCGTATTGGTGACAAACAGGTCATCACCGGTGAGCTGTACGTTTTTACCGATCTTCTGCGTTAACAGATTCCAGCCCTGCCAGTCATCTTCAGCCATGCCGTCTTCAATCGAGATAATTGGGTATTGCCGTACCCAGTCCTCAAGAACCTCGGCAAATCCAACCGCATCATAGCTTTTATTTTCGGATGCCAGGTTGTATTTACCCTGTCTATAAAACTCGCTGCTGGCTACATCCAGGGCCAGGTAAAAATCCTCACCTGGTCGATAACCCGACTTTTCGATTGCCTGCAGCACCAGTTCGGCCGCGTGTGAATTGGACTTAACATCGGGTGCAAAGCCGCCTTCATCACCGACGGCAGTGTTCATGCCATATTCCTGAAGCACTTTTTTAAGGGTGTGAAAAACCTCGGTACCTGCTCTCAAGGCTTCTGAAAATCGTGTAAATCCGGTCGGCACAATCATAAATTCCTGCAAATCGAGCGCATTGTCCGCATGCGCACCGCCATTGAGGATATTCATCTGGGGCACCGGTAAAGTCACCGCCGCATCACCACCCAGATGTTGATAAAGCGGTTTGCCTGCTGTTTTTGCAGCCGCATGCGCGCATGCAAGCGATACGGCGAGTAATGAATTCGCCCCCAGCCTGGATTTATTATCCGTGCCGTCCAGATCGATCATGGTCTGATCAATAGCCGCAATTTCCAGCGGGTCCATACCTTTTATCGCGGGTAATATCTCGCTCGATATATTTGCAACAGCTTTTCTGACGCCCTTGCCCATGTATCGATTATCACCGTCACGAAGTTCATGGGCTTCCAATGCACCGGTTGAGGCACCGGAAGGGACTGCAGCGCTTGCCTGAACAGCGTTGTCGAGTTCGACTGTAGCTAAAACTGTCGGGTTTCCACGCGAATCCAGTATCTCCTGTCCGTGGACTGATGCTATCGATGCCATTTTTACTCCGGATAATTATTAATCAAAAGTTGTTCTTGGGGTTGATGCCAGTGCCTGCCTGATTGCCACAAGCTGACTTATAAACGAACTCAATTCACTCAACGGTAGTGCGTTAGGACCGTCGCACAACGCCTTCTCGGGTTCAGGGTGTACTTCGGCAAAAATACCGCTGACACCGACCGCGATTGCCGCCCGCGCCAAATACGGAACAAATTGGCGTTGCCCGCCCGAGCTGGAGGCCAGTCCGCCGGGCAGCTGCACCGAATGAGTCGCATCAAATATTACCGGGCAATCACTCTCACGCATGATCGCCAGCGAACGCATATCAACCACCAGATTATTGTAGCCAAAACTTGCACCGCGCTCGCAAAGCATAATATTATCTTCGCCACCTGCCTGCTTTGCCTTGATTGCGACGTGCTTCATCTCCTGCGGTGAGAGAAACTGACCCTTTTTAATATTAACCGGTTTTCCTGTCGCCACAGTGGCCTGTATAAAATCAGTTTGCCTGCACAACAGCGCCGGCGTTTGTAAAACATCAACCACCTCAGCCGCCAGGCTCGCCTGCTCTATAGTATGAACATCCGTTAAAACGGGTATATCGAGTTGTTGCCTGACCTTTTGCAGAATTTTCAGGCCTTCATCAATACCGGGCCCGCGAAACGAATCAACCGAGGTACGATTGGCCTTATCCAGCGATGATTTGAAAACAAAATTAACGGGGAAATTCTCAACAACCTCCTTTATTGCGCAGGCAGTATCCAGGGTAAAAGCCTCTGATTCAATCACACATGGTCCGGCAATCAGCAATAGCGGCTGTTCGAGACCGATTTGCTGATTGTTAATTTTCATGCTTTTTTGACTGGTAGTCCAGTGCCGCTGTAATGAAACTTGTGAACAGCGGATGGCCATCCCTGGGTGATGACGTGAACTCAGGATGAAACTGACTGGCCACGAACCAGGGGTGGTCCGGGATCTCTATCATTTCAACCAGGTTATCAACCGATTTTCCACAAAACACCAGTCCATGTTGTTCCAGTTTCTCAGTGTAATTATTATTGAATTCGTAACGATGACGATGGCGTTCTGTAATTTCATTTTGATTATATATTTTGTGAGCAAGCGTACCCTCAGCGATAAAACAACTCTGACCCCCAAGACGCATTGTGCCGCCCATATCCGCCGACTCATCGCGTTTTTCAAGACTGCCGCTGGCATCCTGCCATTCATGGATTAATCCGATTACCGGATGCGGCGAATCGCTTTTGAACTCGGTGCTGTGGGCATGCGCCAGACCCGCAACGTTGCGGGCATATTCAATAATTGCAACCTGCATACCCAGGCAAATGCCAAGATAGGGAATCTGGTTTTCCCTGGCCAGACGCACAGCGTTAATCTTGCCCTCTATTCCGCGCTCACCAAAGCCGCTGGAGACCAGGATAGCGTCGACGCCATCAAGCAGATGCAAATCACCGTCATCGAGATGTTCTGAATTAACGTATTTGATGTTTACTTTGGTTTTTGTATGTATGCCGGCGTGCGCCAGTGATTCCGATTGTGATTTATAGGATTCCGGTAGATTGACATATTTCCCGACCAGCGCAACAGTAACCTCATTTTCCGGTTTTTCACTTTTTTCGATAACCGTTTGCCATTCACTTAAATTTGCCCGGGGTGCCTCTATCTTCAGATGATCCAGAATGATGTCGTCGAAATGCTGCTTGAGATACAAACCGGGTATTCGATAAATATTGGTCACATCGATAGCGGAAATAACGGAATTTTCCTGAACATTGGTGAACAAGGCTATTTTTTTACGCGCGGATTCTGGCAGGGTATCGGTGGTACGGCAGACCACAACATCAGGCTGTATGCCAATGCTGCGCAGCTCTTTGACTGAATGCTGTGTTGGTTTGGTTTTAATCTCACCCGATGTTTGCATGTACGGCACTAGCGTTAAGTGCACGTAGAGCGTATTGACCACACCCACATCAACGCGCATTTGGCGAATAGCCTCCAGAAATGGCAGCGATTCAATATCACCGACAGTACCGCCAATTTCAACCAGAACAACGTCAGAGTCACCGGCACCAAGCGCGATGCAGGTCTTAATTTCATCAGTGACATGGGGGATGACCTGCACCGTTGCACCCAGATATTCGCCCTGACGCTCTTTACGGATAACCCTTTCGTAAATTTGGCCAGTGGTAAAATTGTTATTTTTTGTCATTATTGTGCGCACGAAACGTTCATAATGACCAAGATCCAGGTCAGTCTCTGCACCGTCATGGGTGACGAAAACCTCGCCATGCTGATAAGGACTCATTGTACCCGGATCGACGTTCAGGTAGGGATCCAGTTTCATGAGCGTTACGTTCAGGCCGCGCGCCTCAAGTAAGGCCCCCAGAGAGGCTGCCGCTATCCCTTTTCCTAATGAAGAAACAACGCCGCCCGTAATAAAAATATATTTACTCATATAGACAAAGGGAAACCCTATAAAAATCAGTTATTTGACCGACAATTAAAGCCAGCTGTAAGTTTTATCTGCAACAGGAATGCGATACGTTTAATTAAATTAAAGTATCACAATCGGACGGGCGTAAAGCTTATCAAATTTATACGGGCAGGTACAGATGATTAATCTTTATATTTACTTACCGAGGATTTTTCAAAAGGACCATCATCTGACAAGACAACACCCGGTACGGCGATGAGCTGATTATCCTCGAAAATCAGAGGAATGATCTCCCTCTCCCAGGTTGGAATCAGGCGCTGTTGATAGATTGATTTTAATCGCTGGTTTTGTCCGTGGTGTCGAATTTTTTCGCCACCCTGCCTGTGCGCAAACCTCAATGCTGAACCTGGATTTAATCCCGTCTTTGTCTGTAAGTGCACCCTCAGCGATAAATTTCTGAAAATAAAGCTATCATCATTAATCTGCGGCTTTTCAATACGCTGGGGCGATTTCGGCATCGCCGGCATCAGATACAAACAGTTTTTGAAGACTCTGAGCTGATAACTCTCGAGTTCAAAAAGACCGCTTGACGGTTGCGTGCATAAATCCTGGTGAATCTGCTGCAGCTGGTCTGCAGTGACCGTGATTGCGGCGCTTGTTAATATCCAAAGCCTTAACGCATTAAACTGGCGGGCCCTTGAGAGCTGATCCATCCGGCTCAGGTTTAGCACGCTGATATAGGCATTTTCAATAACACCCGGGTGATCCGGCTGCCTGCAAAATTCAATATCTTTATGTCCAACCTCATCAATAATTTGCTCTGTCTGTATCAAATTTGCGCCGCTGCGTGCGATAGATGATTGCCCGGCTGGCCAGCGCCGCTCGATCACAGGTATTACATGGTGACGGATAAAATTTCTATCCAGCTTAACATCATCATTCGAGGGATCGTCAATCCACTTGAGGTGATGATTTTCCGCATACTCGCAAAGTAGACGCCGAGGCGCCGCTAAAAGCGGTCGTATGTGCACACCCGAGGCGAACGCAATACGCTGTTTCATCCCTCTTAAACCCTTAAGGCCAGCGCCGCGGAAAAGATTAAACAAGATTGTCTCTGCCTGGTCATTAAGATGGTGCGCGGTTAACAACAGGCCCGATTTCGGCAGATGATCGCTGAATACCCGATAACGATGCCGTCGAAAAACAGCTTCGCGATTAGACGTTACGCTTTTAAGTCTGTGCTGTGAGATATGCAACTCCACACCCAGCGCGTCACAGTATTGTTGACAAAATTCGGCCCAGTCACTGCTGTCATTATGAATCCCGTGATTTACGTGAATAGCACTGATGCGGGCACTCTCAAGCTGCCGGTCAATGGACTTCAGCAGGTGAAGTAACACGACTGAATCCAGACCGCCGCTTAATCCTGCCAGGATCGTTGTGGACATATTTC
>JAHEKD010000151.1 GCA_024638545.1 Gammaproteobacteria bacterium | reverse complement strand
CGATCCACCGGAGCCGCCGGAACCTTTACCGGAACCGCCAGAGCCACCGGATCCACCGGATCCACCGGAACCTTTACCGGAACCGCCTGAGCCACCCGATCCACCGGAGCCGCCTGAGCCTCCGGTACCGCCGCCTAGTTCCTCATCGTCACCGCCCAAATAGCCGTTCCAATGCATTTCACTGTAGTTAGTACTCATAAATGTTTACTACTCCCTTTATATGTTGTTCATAGACCTTCAGTTTCCTGAAGGCGATAGATTAGTTATCGAAGAGGATTTCGAAAATTAGATAGGTAGTTTGAAGCTCACAAGAATTGACCCCTTGTCTACTCTGTATTCTCTTACGTAACACTGCATATGTTAGATAAATTAAATGGTTACTGCATTAATTTTCTATGAAATTAATTTATATTACAAAAATTTAACTTATGCATTAAACAAACTTATAACATAGACTAACGAACTTTTCCATAGCATTGATAATGTTGATCAGCTATTGATTAAAGTCATGATCCAATGTTGCCTGACTGCAAAGAAATTATTTAGAAATTTTAGTCTATTTGATTGTAGTAGTTAATATGATAGTAGTTAATATTATCGTAGCTAATATTGTAACGTCATTCAAATGGACTTTAATAAAATACTGATCCATGATGAATTTAAACAATGGAAATATCATAACGCTATCCGGATAGATCACCACAGCATCATAGTATAATTTTGTATATTAGAGCCTGACTTGATTTTAAAGATTATCAACCGCTGGTTCTCGGTACTCACGCAAGCAGCAAAGTTATTGGACTATTGAAAATGAATCGATTTTTTGCACGCCTATCTAGGGCCTGGCTCGTTAGTCCAGTCTAGAAGCGGTTTCAGGTTGTCTGGTATACGTTCGAACTCTGACCGGCTGATTCGCAACGAGGGTTGCTTGCCAAAGTTGATGTAATCCCGAAACCAGGGACGCTGATAAACCATGCTGAGAATCGGCCTTGGACTATCAGATCGGTTGGCCTGGCCGTGATGGGACAGGCGGTAATCCATGAGGTAACAGTCTCCTACCGTGGCCAGGGGCGTTTGGTAAGGCATGGGTTCAGACTCTTTTGTGGTCATTTTATGCGTGCCCTTTTTTACCCTGGTTGTACCCACTGTCTCATTCAGATCGACCAGCGGTACCATCGTTGTCACCGCAAAACTGGGAATTGGTTTCGCGTCAGGATCATCATAAAACAGGTCCTTGTGATCTTTATGCAGGCGTTGATCCTCTGCCCCCGGTAACGACATGGCTGATGTAAAACATCCCAGCGTGCAGTATTTACCGAGCAGTCTTCGCATCAGCGGCACGACCAGGCCGTTACCATATAGCGATGTCGCGTTATAGGGCGGGGCGATGTCGATAGTCACCTGGAAACGTTTGTCGCCGATACGCAGCGCATCCTTGTGTCGCTTGTTTTTAATGTAGGCACGATAGCGTTCCAGAAAAGTCTCATGACAGGCATCCAGCAAATCGGGATCAAAAACTTTTTTTAACAGCAAAGTGCCGTGCCGTCGAAACAGATAGTCACACAAGTGAAGTGTCTCAGGTGACATCTTGCCATTATTTCGTTCTTCATCGGTAAAGTTCACCGTTGGTAAAATACCGGGTTGATCCGCATCATTACGGGCACGCCTGAGCTCATGTACCTGCTGCAGGTAGCGTCTGGTATTTTTGCTATCATGGATATCAAGGGCACGATGTAAATGTACAGTTGCTTTCGAATAGTCGCCCCCACAAGTCAATGATTTTCCCAACTGCAGCTGGGCCTGATAATGTTTCGGCATGATTTCCAGTCCCGTTCTGAAATTACCAATGGCCAGTTGCAACTTGTTTTCCTTCTGATGCAGTCTGCCCAGTTTGAAATGGACCTCAGCATCGTCCGGGTGGTGCCGAAGGTGCTGCATCAGCAGTCCCTTTGCACGTGAGGATCTGCCATAATCAATGTAGTGATTGGCAAATTCCAGTACATCAAAATTTTCACTGACGCAGATAAAATCACAAACGTCCAGCAAGTCACTCAGCCGCTTGCTCAGGTTACGGCGAACAGCACGTCTGTAGCTGTCGTTCTTTCTGGGAAAACGGCAAAATCCCGTGATGTAGTAAATCATTCCCGCCAGTGATGCCGCCGCGATACTTCTGTTTAATGTTCCAACATCGGCGTATCCCTGGTCGCTTAAAGTATTGATGTAAGCCGAGATTTCACGCCTGGTCTGGCGAGAGGTTTCTGGATTTTCCAGTACTTTATTAGGTTGCAGGGTCTTGAAAATCGACGAGCAGCCGCTGAACATAGCGTGTAACGATAGCCCGGCCGGGCCTGTAACCGCCTCGTCCCAGTCGTAAATAATAGAATTACCCTGTTTGTCTATTGCCGCATTGGCATAGCGTAAATCACAATGATTGACAGTCAGTGGCAGGGCACTCGTGGGTTGTAAAATCTTACCAAGCATGGGTGCTCGCTTGCTGATGAGGGAGGCGTAGTTTTTACATCTGGACGATGAGAAAAAATAATTCGCACCGATGGCAGCGCCTTGCAGCTGCGGCAGGTCACCGCCTGGTGTCAGAAATTTGATCAGGTCATCCAGCAGTGTATCAATCGCAAGTCCTGGTGTCATGCTGATCAGATCAGAGTCGTTGGCACAGCCCGCCTGTATGGTGGCATAGGTTGATAAAATATCAATCCGATCCACCTCTGAGGGTTTATATATAAAATCCTTGCCTTTATGTCCGGCAAGCAGAATGAATCTTTTATCCGGATCACTCTTTATAGCGGCAGGAATGGCGTTCGGAAATTGTTTGGCCAGATAAGGTGTCGTTACGGCTGCAGATGACAGGGCGGCCGGCAGAATTTTCAAATAGGCAGTTCCGTTATCATGCGTAATTTTAAAGGTTTTACCCCACGGGTTGTTGCTGATTCGCTCGGATTTCTTCAGATTCAGGAATTGTCCTGCCCAGTGGAGCGCTTCTTGAGTGCGGTCTGTGTTTAAATCCTCTGAAGCAGCGTTTGTGTCATGCATATCTGCGACTAAATCGATATTTTTCATGGCCAGTGTTTAAGCGTCCCTTATCTAAATTAATAATTGTGACAGTGCTCATCTTAACTAAAAACTGTCACTTATATCGTATCTCACAGGTATGAAGATACCACAGTATAGTATCCCCTCACCACCTGCGTCAGATTAAAAATTTTCTTCAAAAAGCAGCTTCGTCTTCGCTATCTACATGTGAGGGTGCCAGAATGAAATGCCGTGTCGCTAAGATTTTCATAGTCTGCCCGTCACGATCACCCACTCGATTGTACATAAAACGTGAATGCTGTCCTTTGAGATGACAAACTCGTAAGGCTAAGAGTAGTTTATATAAGGCAAATGGCATGCTTGAAATCATTAACACCGCTATAAGATCAGAGAGATGCCGTATATATTAAATTTTATTTATCTCAATGTAACTGACTGTTAAATGAACTCTTATTAATCTGACATTAGATTTTCAATAATTATAATTGCCTTCATTGGTGATCAAATGTTATTTTCAAGGCAGTACGCAATGAAACAACATTCATAATCAGCAATAAATAAGAACCTTGATGGGCTTTAGATTATCGGGTCAGGAGATCGGGTCCATCAGGAACAAATTATAATAGTACTTAGTACGGGGTTTTAAAATGAATATGTTGTCGTACAACACGCACGCTGCTGCGTTTTCTGTTTTCGTTCTGATATCAGTGATGCTGATATTGACTTTCACAAAATCCAATCCATTCAGCGTCCGCAGATCGTGGATCAAGCTTGCACTTTGTGCATGGCTGGGTTTTGCTGTTGTCCCGGCCCAGGCGCAGTCCGGGTGGGTGGGCTGGCCCAGCGCCGATGAGACAGACGGACGTTTTCTGGCGGTTACCGGGCCGCTGTCGGCGATCAGCTACGTGGCGCCGAATCTCATTATCGGGATTCCCGACACTGCAACGCAGTTTGACATTGAGCTGTTTGACGGTGATGCCAGCGCCAACCTCAGCAGTAAATACGACATTAACGTCAGTACCTCGGGCTATACCTATACCCTGTATCAGGACCCGGAGCGTGACGGCACCGGTTCGGTGGTCGAGCTGACGCGTACCCAGGCGGATTTCACCAACGATGCCTGGAGCAGCTACGTGACCGGTCACCCGGTAAACGAAGCCGCGCAGGGCCAGGGCGGTTTTTACTGGTACCGGTTATCGCTGGTGTTTAACGGCAATCCGGACACCGAGCAGTTTTTTAATGCCCTGAAAGTGCGGGTGCGCTCGAATGCGGCCACACCGGTGAGCGTGGGCGCGTTTAAAGAGATCATTATCGGCGCCTCTCCGTTTAACCCGGTGCTGGACCCTGGATTAGGTTCCCCGGAGAACACCTATGACGGTGACTGGCTGTTTAATGTCAGGGTCACCGGCGGGGCGACACCGCCGCTTAATTTTTCCGATGCCGATGCGGATTATGCCAATGATGCGAATGCACCGGGTCTGCCGCCGGATGATAACTTTGCGCGGCCGGACTTTTTGATCTCGCCGAGTATTCGCTATGAACTGTTTGCGCCTAATGGCGAGTTAATCATCCTGAACACAGACCCCTCGGGCACATCTGAAGAAGAAACCTTCAGCTATAACCCGGAGGTGGCGGCGCCCCCGGGCCTGTACCAGTGGCACTGGTTTGGTGTGGATGCCTCGAACGTACTGATACTCAAGACCGATTTTGAACTCTTGCCGGTGGAATTTGACCTGGCGGCGTCGCTGGGCAACTATGTCTGGCTGGACGAGAATGCCGACGGCCTGCAGGATGCCGGTGAACCCGGCCTGGCAGGAGTGAAGGTGTTGTTAAAAGATGTTGTCGGTGATGTCATTGCCACCCGGATAACGGATTCAAATGGCGGTTACTTTTTTGATAAGCTGATACCGGGCCAGTACACCGTTGAGCTGGACCCGTCTACCTTGCCGGTGGGCGTCAGTCAAACGCTTAATCCGGTTCTGGCGGGTGCGGACCTGGGTAACCAAAGCCTGCCGTACACGGTTATCCTGGGCTCGGGTGAGGTCAACCTGACGGCAGACTTCGGTTTTGTTTTTGATGATCCTGATAACAACCAGGGACCGGCTGCAGTGGGTGACAAGGTCTGGATCGACAGCAACGGCAACGGCCGGCAGGACGCCGGTGAACCCGGTCTGGGCGGAGTTGAGCTGACCCTCTACACGGACACCAACGGTGACGGCGTGATCGAGCCGGGTGTGGATTCGCCGTTCAGCGCGGCCGTCGACAGCCAGGGCAATAGCGGTACCGGCACGACGACAACGGCGGCAGACGGCAGCTATGTTTTAGACCAGCTGCCCGCGGATGCCTATGTGGTGGTGGTCAATCCTGCAACCTTGCCGGCCGGTTTTATTCAAACCGCCGATCCCGATGAGTTTGGTGTGCCGGCGAGCGCGCCGGACAATCAGACCACTTTACCGGTGGTCCTGGGGCCGGGCGATCTGTTTTTAAATGTTGATTTTGGCTACCAGCCGGACACGGCGGTGATAAACACCATTGGCGATAAAGTCTTTCTGGATATCAACGCCAACGGCGTTGAAGACGCCGGTGAGCCGGGCATTGCAGGTGTAACACTGTCGTTACTCAACGCCATCGACGAACCGGTTGCAACGATGACGACGGATTCAAACGGCATGTACCTGTTTGACGGTCTGCTGGACGGGGATTATTCGGTCGCGGTGACCGATACCAACGGCCTGCTGGCGGCGCTGTCGCAGTCGGCCGACCCGGACACGATGATTGATGCAAAAAGCGCTCTGAGCGTGGCCGATGGCGAGTCCAACCTGGACCAGGACTTTGGCTACAGTGCGGATTCACACAGACCGGGTGACGGCCTGCTGGGTGATACGGTATTTGTTGATCGCAATGCCAATGGTCTGCCCGATGCCGGTGAAGGCCTGGGTTTTGTCAAGGTTCAGCTCTATGACATTACCGGTACCGCGCTGGTGGCGGAAACGACAACCAATGTGGACGGTCTGTATCTGTTCGGTGGCCTGGATCCTTTGGCCACGTATACGGTGAAGGTCGACACGACTACGGTTCCCGCCGGCTTTATCAACAGTGTTGATGCGGATGGCGGTAACGACAGCGAGTCGTTGATTAATCTGTCGGTTGATCCCGATGGCAGCAATGACGGCATCAACCTGGACCAGGATTTTGGTTATGTGATTGATACCAGTGATCAAGCGCCGGGGACGATCGGCAATACGGTGTGGCTGGATGTCAATGCCGACGGTGTCAATGACGGCGCGCTGGGCGGTGACGGCATCGCCGGTACCGATGACGATGAGCCGGGTATCGAGGGGGTGACGCTGGACCTGTATCTGGACACCAACGGTGACGGTGAGCTGCAGGCGGGTGAACCGCGGATGGGGCGTGAAGTGACGGACAGCAGCGGAGAGTATTTATTCGAGCAGCTGCTGCTGGGCGATTATATTGTTGACGTCAGCGATGATGCCGGCCTC
>JAHEKD010000150.1 GCA_024638545.1 Gammaproteobacteria bacterium | reverse complement strand
ATGCTGTTGCGAAATGGCTGGTCAAAGATACGCTTGATCCAATTCAGCTTATTACAGTACGCAGCTGGTTCGTGATCATTGTGTTGCTTGCCTACTACAGCCTCAAAAACAGGCGGGTTGATATCACCCCAAACCGTCCTTTCGCACAGGGTCTTCGTGGTTTGCTCGGATTCTTTGCTCCGTACTGTTTTTTTAAATCACTGCAGACCTTGCCTCTTGCTGATGCAACGGTAATTTTTTTCAGCGGCATATTTATGATTACCGCCTTGTCGTGGCCATTATTGAAGGAAAAAGTCGGCCTGCATCGCTGGACTGCTGTGATCATTGGTTTTACAGGCGTGCTCATTGCCATGGATCCCAAAGGCAGTGGTCAGACCATTGGCTATCTCTATTGCCTGGCAGGGAGCCTGACCTACGCGCTGTTGTTTATCTCAGGGCGATGGCTGTCAAGAACAGAATCAGTCATTTCACTGGTATTCACCTTCAATCTGGGGCTGGCGATTACCTGTACGCTACTGGTGCCCCTTGTCTGGGTACCGATGAGTGCAAAGCTTGTGATGATTGTGTTTCTATTCTCCATGCTGGCACTATCCGGTCATATTTGTTTAACGACTGCTTTTAGCAGGGCGCCGGTGGGGGTGGTCGCGCCGTTTGAATATACCGGCATTGTCTGGACCGTATTACTGGGTTATCTTGTTTGGAATGAATTCCCGGCCACTAACGTTATAGCGGGCGCGATTATCATTGTAATTTGCGGTCTTTATGTTATTTACAGGGAGACAAAACTGAAACAAACAATCGCCATCGATTTGAAATAAAGAGCAAATGCATATTAAAAATCTGAATAATTCCACGATCAGTCGCAACGGCATGGTCGCGACCTCCCAGCCTCTGGCGGTCAGGGCCGGCATAAGCATGCTTGAAAAAGGCGGCAATGCTGTCGATGCAGCTATTGCCAGTGCTGTTGCCCTGACCGTAGTCGAACCAACAAGTAACGGTTTGGGTAGTGATGCATTCGCAATTGTCTGGGATGGAAAAAAACTCCAGGGACTTAACGCATCGGGACGATCACCCGCGGGTCTGAATCCAGATGTAGTCAGAAGCTGTGGTTATCAGGCCATACCTGAAGAAGGCTGGTTGCCGGTCACGGTTCCGGGTGGGCCTTCGGCCTGGAAAGACCTTCACGAACGCTACGGACTGTTGCCGCTCGAGCAGGTCCTAGAGCCGGCGATCAGCCATGCGGAAAATGGCTTTGAAGTTACACCCGTCGTCGCCAGAAACTGGGCAAAATCAGTTAAGCGATTTTCAGACAATTCTGACCCGGCTTGTGCCGGCTGGATGAAAACCTTCACTGTAAATAACCGGGCACCTCAAGACGGGCAAAACTGGAATTTTCCGGATCATGCCAAAACCCTGACCCATATGCTTAATCATGGGATTGATTCATTCTACCGTGGCGATATAGCAAACAAGATTATTGAATTCAGTCAGGCTTCCGGCGGCCATATTCGGGCTGAAGACCTGGCCAACCACTCGAATCTCTGGGTTGATCCCGTTTCAGCATCTTACCGGGGTATCGATGTCTATGAAATCCCTCCAAACGGCCAGGGGCTGGCGGCCCTGATTGCGTTATCAATCCTCGATAAAGAACCGGTAGCAGGGCAGTGTTTAAGTGCTGATGTGGTGCATCGTCAAATCGAAGCCATGAAGCTGGGATGCGTGGATGCCTACAGATATATCGCCGATCCACGGGCATGTCCGGATCTGGTGGCATTACTTTTAAATCCGGCTTACATCGAAGCCCGGGCAAATTTAATGACCGAAATAGCGGCAGATCCTGTGTACGGCACCCCTGCAAATTCCGGAACAGTCTACCTGGCCACCGCAGATAAAAACGGCATGATGGTGAGTTATATACAGTCTAACTATGAGGGTTTTGGCAGTGGTGTGGTTATTCCGGACACCGGTATTGCTATGCAAAACCGCGGGGCCGGTTTTTCGATGCAGGCGTCTCATCCCAATGTGCTGGCTGCTGCAAAGCGCCCATTTCATACGATCATCCCGGGCTTTATGATGAAAGGCGATGAGCCTGTGGGCCCGTTTGGGGTGATGGGCGGGTTTATGCAGCCACAGGGACATTTACAGATTGTCAGTGCGATGCTGGACCATGATCTCGATCCGCAGTCTGCCCTGGATCTGCCCCGCTGGCGCGTCATCGAGAATCGTAAAGTGGAAATAGAAAGCACCATGGCGCCGCAAACTGTGGAGGCATTGCTGTCGAGGGGGCATGAGATCAGTTTAACGGATGATGTCACCGACTTTGGTCGCGGGCAAATTATCATCAAACAGCGGGACGGGTACCTTGCAGGCAGTGATGTAAGAGCCGATGGAATGGCGCTTGGCTGTTAACCTCGAATCAGCCTATATTCAGATATGCTCACCGGGGCTGGTTTATTTCAATCATGTTCACTGTTTTTGACTGGTTCCGGTTCCGACACCAGCAGCTGTTTAGTCGCTGAATGGTTCGCCGCAACGGCAACAAATTCACCTTTTTTATCCGGTGACGCAGATTCCCTCTGGGTTGAACGATAGATTGCATACACACAAAGGCTCATTGATAAACACGATAGCCATAAAAACAGCTTGTCAGAACCGAATTTTCCCATGATCAATGAAGACAGAACAGGGCCCAGTATTGCGCCCAGACCATAGGTTACCAGTAAACTGCTGGCTGTTTGCACCATTTTGTCCTGCGCCGTGAAGTCATTTGCATGTGCCGCACTCAATGAATATATCAGGAATGCAAGGCAGCCATAGCAAACAGCCATGCCGATCAGGATGTTTGATTCTTTGCCTGAGAACAGAAAAATGATAAATGAAACAATACTCACCAAAAACGCGATTGAAGTTAAAACCCAGCGCCGGTCAAATATATCTGACAACTTGCCGACGGGCCACTGCAATAACAGGCCGCCCAAAACTGCTGCGGACATGAAATAGGCCGTCTGTTGCAGTGAAAATCCAATGTCGTGTGTGAATACGGGCCCCATGGCGTAGAAAGAAGAATTCGTCATCGCTGCCATAAATGCACCTGCCAGTGCGAGCGGTGAGGTTTTATATAATTCAAGGACGTTCATACGCGCATGCGGCAGCTGACGAGGCCCCTTGGATTGGGTCATCAGCACAGGAATCAGGGCAAATGAAAATAATATTGAAATAAAGCTGAAGAGTATGAAACTTTCAGGATCAGCCAGAGGGAGAATCAGCTGTCCTGAGCCGGAAGCGGCATAGGTTGTAATCATATAAAAGGAGAACACCTGACCGCGAACCCGATTGTCTGACATCTCGTTAAGCCAGCTTTCAATAATGATAATAATCCCACCAATACAAAAACCTGAAATTAATCTGATCACAGACCAGAAATAGGGATTGATGTACATGATATGAAACAGTGCTGACGCCGAAATTATGGACGCAAAGACTGCAAAAGCACGTATGTGTCCGACTCTGGATATGACGTGTGTGGAGAAAAAAGCACTAAGAAGCAGTCCAATAAAATAGCTGGACATGATCAGGCCTGTGACTTCTGTGCTGAAGCCTTCCAGGCGCATTCGGATGCCCAGCAGGGTGTTAAATAAACCATTGCCGATAAATAGTAAACCGAAGCTCAACAGCACCGCTGCGATTGATCTTAAAGTAGATATCATCACAAAATAAAGCCTCTAACGTTTTTGCAAGATTAACGTATTTACGCCGGGCATGTTCTGAAAAATACTGGCATGACTATGTTAAAGTCACTGTCATCCAGTAAATAATCAATCTAAATCTGTATGAATAAGAGTGCCCAGATTCTGTGTCCAAATTGTGCGCGAAAAATTGATGTAAGCGAAGTACTGTATCAGCAGTTGCAGTCGGAACTGAGCATGGCCTATGAGCAAAAATATTCCGATCAGCGGAAAGATTTGGAAGATTCCATAAAGCGACTTGCAGGCCAAAAATTAAAACTGATGTAGAAGTCAACAGTAAGGTTGCTGCACAGCTAAAACAAGACAGGCAGGCTCTGGAAATCGATATACGAAATCGGATTCAGGACGGAAATCAGCTGAAGCTGAATTCTCTCGAGAAGGAGCTGGCTGTCAAGACATTGCAGGTAAAGCAGTATCATCGGCTGCAGACTGAATTCGAGCGTTAAAAAGAGATCCTTTGAAGAACAAAGATTAAAAATTGAAGCAGATTCTGAGCAAAAACTAAACGCACAAATAGCGGCTGAGAGGCAGAGATTGCATAAAATTGAGGCTGAAAAAACACTCATGAAGCTTGCTGAAAAAGATCAAATTATTGAGCAACTCCGAAAACAGGCACTACTGGCACAACGCAAAGCCGAGCAGGGCTCGATGCAGACGCAGGGCGAAGTTCAGGAGATGGCAATTGAAAACTGGCTGGCAAACCAGTTCCCGCTGGACACTATTGAGGAAATCAAAAAGTGATCACGCGGTGGTGACTGCATACAAATCGTGAATACACGAACTCGCAGTGACGTTGGCAGGATCTATTATGAAAGTAAACGAACTAAGGTATTTCAGGCATCCTGGATTGAAAAATTAAAACTAGACATGCAAAACCGCCAGGTAAATATTGGTGTTTTAGTCACTGAATCCCTGCCTAAGGAAATTAATAGAGTCGGGCAGATTGAGGGCATCTGGATTTGCCGTTTCCAGGACATTAACAGTCTGGTTTTAGTGCTCAGAGAATCACTCATACAGATAAGCCGTGCAGTGTTGGTCAATCAGAACAAGGGTGATAAAATGAATCTGCTTTATGCGTATTTAACAGGGCCGGAATTTCGGATGCAGATTGAATCAATGGTTGAGGGCTTTGTGCAGATGAAGGCAGACCTTGAACGTGAACAAAGGGCAATGGGAAAAAAAGAGAAAAACAGATTGAAAAAGTCCTTTTTAATGCAAATCATTTTTACAGCTCTATTCGCGGCATTGCCGGTAGTGCTGTTCCGGAAGTAAGCCATTTTGAATTACCAGATGAGGATGCAAAATAAACTTTTAGGGCGAAAATAATGTATTAAAAAAATTTAAGCTCATAACATAAATTTACAATTTAAATATTACCTCATGAACGAAGACCGTGTAGAGTTAGTATGGAGGTATTTTCTAATTGATTGTGAATGTTAGAATGCACTTGTGCCGATTCTTACAGTGCAGGCTAATTCAAATATATAGATAGTAGTGACATGAAAATTAATTTTAAACTTGCTCTTGTGAGCATGATTTTACTGCCTTTATGTTCAACCGTTTATGCGCAACAGTGGCAATACCAGGTAAAACCGGGCGATACCTTATGGAGCATCGCTGATGAGTACCTGATTAGCGACACCTATGTCCATCAACTTCAGCAATTTAACGCTGTAAAAGACCCGCTCAGACTGCAATCCGGGACTACAATTTCAGCGCCGGTAGAATGGCTGGGCAACTTGCCGGGCACCGCAACCGTTATCTCGATTACGGGTGCCGTTGAAGCTGTCAGAGATAGTCAGCCGCTTCAGGTCGATGTGGGTTTTGTATTGGAAGCCGAGGATAAACTCATCACAGCAGAAAACGGTGTTACGATACTTGAATTTTCCGATCAGTCGACGTTGAGTATCTACTCCAATACAGAGTTAACATTTAATACATTCAAACAGTCGTATAACGGCGATATCGTCAAAGCCAGGATTGGCATTAAATCGGGAAGAATAAATATTAACACAAACCCGGAAAATAAACCTGGCCACAGACTGGAAATAGAATCGCCGGCAGCAATTACTGCCGTCAGAGGAACGGAATTTCGCATTGGTGTTAATAAGGACAATGGCGATACAGTCACTGAAGTACTCTCTGGCGATGTTTCGGTTTCAGTAAATAAGAATGTTGTAGCAGTTCAAAGACACTATGGTACAAAAACTGAAACCGGAAAAACACCAATAAATCCGGTAAGGCTGATCCCGGCACCAGAGATTAGTTTTATAGACACCATCGAGAGTAAAGTGGGTAAGTTGTCCTGGTCAGAATTGGAGCGAGCGCAATCGTACCGTGTCAGGGTTGCCGGCGATGAGAAGCTCACTGATATAGTTTATGATAAAGTTGTGTTTTCGACCGAGGTAAGCGACGTATTCTTCCCTGACGACGGGAGCTACTTTACTAGCGTTCGCGCAATCGATTCCAATGATATTGAAGGGCTTGATGCAGTAGCAAAAATATCAGTTAATGCCAGGCCTGATCCACCGCTGATTCTGGGGCCTAAAGACGGCACCTCCTCTTTTAATTCCAATCCCGTTTTCTCCTGGGCAACCTCTACCGATGTTTCGGCCCGGATGCACTACCAGCTGGCTAATAACGAGCAGTTCGATCCACTGTTAATTGATAAAATTTTTTCCCAGACAAATTCCTTCACGCCTGAGACCAGCCCGCTGGTGGCCGACACCGACGCCGACGGCGTGGGCGACGCCGACGAGGTGCAACGCCTGATCGACTCGGCGCTCGACTCCGACACCCTGTTCAACGGC
>JAHEKD010000149.1 GCA_024638545.1 Gammaproteobacteria bacterium | reverse complement strand
TGCTTCATTTAAGGTTAATGCATAGCCCGGTAACACACCGAAGACCATTAACCATAAAGTGATCAGGGTTAGAATTAGTGTTTTAATTTTAGAAGTTTTCATGAGTATTTTCCTACGGCTAATGTTGCCGTGCTCTACGCTGACCAGACGAAAAATGATATTTTATGAAACTCAGTGCCAGCCCAGACGTTTGGTCAAGTCGAATGGCGAAGTCACCGTATAAAATTTATAAACATTATTTAAATACCCAAGTACGTTTGTTGTGTACAAACCCCGATTAAGGACTCAGCACCCTCGAGATCAGGAATTTGCGCATTGCAATCGTTGATCTGCACTGATCACTTAATCCGTATCACCATTTAAAATGAATGAATACTTATTGTTGTATTACAGTTAAAAAAACTAGCTCCAAAGACATCCTCTTGGTGTAGATGAACTAGCGAAAGGAATTGAAATAACAGATTTATATTTCTATTTTACTAGCCCGTAAATTATAGGTTTACCCTAGCACGTATCTTGAATAATTGTCAATAATTACAGTAGCTGACAAACTTAAATTTTAAATTCCGTGGACATCCTTGGATGCGCCATAGAAGTCAAGCCAGGTGAAGACCTGACCGCTTGGTCAACGGCACACGTATTTTCAGGTAATATACCGCTTGATAATGAGTTGGGTCGTTGGATGATTTAAAATACTCTGAGATTAAATTTGTACAGATTTAAGCGGCTGATTTCAACATCATGCAACGGTGCGCGGCATGATCTTTCTAGTTTACATACTTTTAAAAAATGTCTGCTATGTACAGAAAATAAATAAAACTTGGTGGGTATTTAAAGGCGGCAGAGTATTACGGAGACGCTTTCCCCGTCGCATAAAAGTGCAGGAATTGAGCTGAACCCGAGATTTGGTGTTTTCCGTTAATGTCCGCTTTCTCATTGATTATCAGATAGAGCTGGGCTTCAATATTCAATTTGAAATATTTAGCCTGGACTTTTACACCTTACTCAAACAATTCAGTTGTTCAAAATGCGGCTGGTGTTTATTATCGTTCAGACAGCATCGAGGCATGTATACGGGTGAACAACAGGCACTTGCGTTGTTGCAGGACTATTCGATATGAACAATCGAGGACTTCTCGGAGTCTTCAATTACCATTATTGACGGTACGCCTGTCCACATCTCAAAAGATGAAATTTTCTACGGCTAATCGATATGAGACTATTCACGAGTGACATCAATCAATCTATCTGATGAAATATGCCTCAATTTCACATGTGTCGATCTGGCCATGAACTGAGGATTAAGCCGCACGTTTAGCGAGAGACTAAGGCACAGAATCTGTCAATCTCAGCCTTTGTATTGAAATAATGAACAGACGCGCGCGCCAGATTTTTGATGCCTCGCTGAACGAGGTCCAGACGGGCTGAAGACTGATCTGCTACTGAAATATTCACTCGTGCAGCCCGTAAACGCCGGGCCAGTTCATAAGGTTCTTCCAGTGCCGTTACAAAAGTTACTATGCCGCATTGTCGCTTGCCAAGATCACAAACACTGACACCGTCTATTTCCTTCAGCGCCCTTCGCAGATATCCGGCCAATTGAATAATACGCTCTTCTATAGCAGTCATACCAATCGCAAGTGCATAATCAACGGCTGCCGCCAGTCCGATCCTGCCTGCAAAAAAACTCTCCCAGTTCTCAAAACGGCGAGATCCTTGTGCGAATTCATAGGCGTTATCCTCAGTCCAGGTAGCCGCCCGCATATCTATGAATGGCGGGTCAAGGCTATCAAGAATGCCGCTGGACACGTACAGGAATCCGGTTCCCCGGGGTCCTCTGAGGAACTTTCGCCCCGTACCTGAGAGTATGTGGCAACCGATGCTGGTCACATTAACAGCCATTTGACCTACTGACTGGCATGCATCCAGCACATAGATTAAGCCGTATTCATTAGCAAAGCGGCCGACCTCTTCAGCCGGATTTACCAGCCCACCCTGTGTTGGGACATGGACCAGGTTAATCACCCTGGTCCTGGATGTTACCAGTGCAGGCAGTGCATCTAAATCAATCTGCCCTGAGTCATCAGATGGTGCCACATCAATATATACGCCACGTCGCTGGGCTAGTTGCAGAAATGCTAAATAACTGGACGCATATTCAGTCACGTGGGTGATAACCCTGTCGCCCGGCTCCAGCGGTAGTGCATAAAACGCCATATCCCATGCTCGAGTTGCATTCTCGACAAATGCAATTTCGTCTGTCCTGACACCAAGAAGCTCGGCAAAATTATCATAGAACGCTTCCAGCGCATTTTTTTCAACGGCAGCGGCTTCATATCCGCCGATATTTCGCTCTAATTCGAGATAATCAGTAACCGCCCTGAATACCGGATCAGGCATTAACGATGCGCCGGCATTGTTAAGATGAATCAGCCTTTCACAGGCAGGCGTGTCGCGTCTTAATTGCGCAAGTTTTGAATCGGTGATATTCATGTTTGAATCTGCATGGATAGAGATATGGAGTAAGGGTGCAGCCCGGCACCCCCCTGTGGGCTTCTGTTCGAACAAGCAGCGCCTGCTTTGGCTTGGTTCGCAGAGCAGTTGCTTCGATGATTGTCTTCTTGCGCGCCTTCGAATGTTCGCTGCGCATACAGGTTCAGGAACAATCGCTGAGCATTACAGATCTGACTGTTCATAGAAGCGTTGAGTGACTGACACTGATTATCAGTATTAGCGTTAATCCAAATTATATCTTCGATGACATTATCCTATATTAATACTCATTAGCAATTTCACAGAACATCCAGCCGAAACTGGCACTTTGAACGCAGGTGACTAGGTGCTGCCCTCTTTTGATGATTTTTTCCATAAAGTCTATCAAATGCTTACTGTCCTGGTCCGCGGCTTCTGTAACAATCGAGTGTTTGAATTTTGGAAGTATAACAAGTTCTGCATCCGGCAGCCTGCGGGCAATCTTTTGATGGAGCAGTGGATTACAGCTACCATCATTCACGCCAGTCAATACCAGCGAACGTATTTTAATCTGATTCAGCCATGGCAGCATTTCCGTGCCCGCATAGATTCTGAAAACATTCATAAACTAATCAGGATTAGTGTTGATGACCTGCTCTATTCTGACCTCAACCAGCTCCGCTTGCTGCCTGACAAATTCATCGGTAAACCATCGATCCAACAGCGTTTCAAGCACCCGTGGATGTCCTTCTCCTGCATGGCCCCGACAACCGCCCAAACCTTATTACTGTCTTGTTCACTACGTCCGGCGGCAGTCGAAAGCAAGCCCAGAGATAATACCGTTTCGGGTATTTGACTGCATAAGCACAAGCAATCATTCTACCGAGCGAATGTCCGCAAAATGGCCGTATTCAAAACCACTTCGTACACGAACCCTTTCCAGATCTGCAACCAGCTCGTCCAGATTAAATCCAGCATCGGGTATGGGCGATTCACCATGCCCCTCAGATCATATAAGCACAACTGTCGGTCACTGCCCGCTCTCCATTTCAATATTCCGGCCACCGACTCGATCTGTTTCAAACCTCTGGTGAAATGTGGCATCACCTGCTCGGCAAAGGACGCCATGGTCTTGAGTGTTTCTGTCTGACTCATTCCAAAATTCACATTCATGATAAGCCTGTAAACACCCGCATCTTGATCCCGGCCCAGCTTGTCGAGCATTTTTTTGACACCATAAATAGACAAATTCTCAGCTAATGCCTTTTTGAAATAGGAAAGCTTCAGTAAAAATAATGCCTGAATATACTTGAATTAACAAATAAATAATTGAGTAATAGCGCCGGACGTAACCACGATATTGACCTTGATACCTACTTTGGTTGATGAATCGGCCGGCTGGCTTGGTTATAGCTTTCGTGTATGGCGGATATTTTCAAAATATCCGGAAAATGCAACAGATTTTTACAGATTTAGTCAGTATTTTCAGTTATATTCCAGACTTGCAGCAAGCCCACATGGCTTACTCAATTTTGACGTATTAAATAAACATTTGCGGGACTAAAACAGATCATGCAAGGCAGTACAGTATATGTGCCAAAACCGGAATTGACATTTTTTCAGGATACTTACCTGGAATGCGAATTAATCAGGGTTGAGGACAAAAATCGATATCGTTTACGCGTCAAGTCTGTATTAATCGGTGAAGGAAAATCCCTGCCTGACTTAACCGCAAGAAATGAAGATTCTGTGATTATCGTGAACAAGAAAAAAGTGTTCGACAGCATCGAAAGCCTCAAAATGGGTTCAAAAAACCTTCTTTAACCTGCACAGTCTGACCAATTTGGGTCAAGGCTGGTCCGCATTTCTAATCAGCCTGCTACTGCGACGGTCCCTTGCCACGCCCTGTGGGCATTTTACTCGGTCAGGGTCCTCGACATCGTGTCAACGATGCCTGCGGGCCCTTTGGTCGTAAAACCCATACAGGACGCATCCTTTAACCGTCTCGCGACGAAGTCTGGTTAGAAATCGGACTAGTAGTGGTTTGTTAGAAGATTCCTGACAGCCTGTATTAATTTTACATTCAGGCGCTCTGCTATCAGGCAGTGGAAATAAGGATCAATGTTGACGAGCCGTAGAGATTCGATCTGCGTGAAAATTCGAGCCTGATTCATGTTGATGAGGGTGTTATTACTCAATGTTGTCTTCGCCGCCGCCTGTCCTTTCCCTGACTCGCGCTGGATTTAGAAAGAAATTTTGGTTCTGGCAACGTAACTACCTTGCGTAGATTTGGGTATCTTGCGCTCTTGTGGGGAAAGGCCATTGCATCAACGAAGTGATCCTGGAATTTGGATTCAATTGCAGTTTCAATCTTTTCTATCTGTTTAACTACTTTACTGATTTCAATGCGTGCATTTTTATCCAGTAAAGCAATTCGCGCACCGGTTCCCGCGGCATTACCGGCGGAGGTTACATAGTCGAGATTGCAATCGGGTATCAACCCTAAAATGGTTGCATACTTAACGTCAATATGGCTGCCAAAAGCGCCGGCCAGCCTGATTCGATCAACGCTGTCGATATTCATGTGATCCATAAGTAATCTTATACCTGCATACAGGGCAGCCTTGGCAAGCTGGATGGCACGAACATCATTTTGCCTGATTTTTAGATTGACATCACCATCATGAATCAGGTAAGAGTATGTTCGTCCATCTTCTGCGATGCGCGATGAGCGGGCTGCCAGTGAGCCATCGATGACGCCATCAGAGCTGACTATGCCTGTTAAAAACATTTCAGCAATTATTTCAATAATGCCGGAACCACATATTCCTGTTACGCCGATATCTTTGACCTGTGTTTCAAAACCGTCTTCATCAGACCATAGATCACAACCAATTACCCGAAATCGTGGTTCGAGTGTTTGCGGATCTATGCGGATTCGTTCGATTGCACCCGGAGCGGCTCGCTGTCCGCAACTGATTTGAGCACCCTCAAAGGCAGGACCAGTCGGGCTGGAGGCCGCCATCATGCGTTTATTATTACCAAGGACTATTTCAGCATTCGTGCCCACGTCAACGACAAGCGTGATTTCTTCTCTCTGGTAAGGCGCTTCTGATAAAACCACACCGGCGGTATCGGCACCAACATGCCCGGCGATACAGGGCAACACAAATGCTCGGGCGCCAGGATTCAAGGATAAATCCAGCACACTGGCCGGTACGGTTATAGCCTCATCGGTGGTTAATGCAAACGGAGCGCCCCCTAACTCGGTTGGATCAATTCCCAGCAAGAGGTGATGCATGATAGGATTTCCCACCAGCGTGATTTCGAGAATATCGGTAAGTTCGACACCAGCTTGCTGACAAACGCTGGCGGCAAGTTCCTGCAGTGATTCGCGTACTGCCTGGGTCATTTTTTTATCACCGCCCGGGTTCATCATAACGTATGAAACACGGCTCATTAAATCCTCTCCAAACTTTATTTGGGGATTCATTAAACCGGCAGATGCTAATACCTCACCTTCATAGAATGAACACAGGTGCGCCGCGATTGTGGTCGAGCCAACATCTACTGCCATTCCATAAACGGTATCTTTAAAACCTGGCCACATCGCAATAATCTGTTTGCTGTCATAAACCACAACAGTGACTTTCCATTGCCCTTTTCTTAAAATTCCCTGCAACTGGCTCAACAGGTAATAGTCGACATCCAGTGATTCCAGATTCCACTGATCTCTCAATGCCTCTTTCAGACGCTGCAGATCGCCGGATGGATCATGCATATCGGGTTCGCGTACCTCAACATAATGTAATCGAACCAGTGGATTGACTTCTATGTCATGAACTTCAGCACGCTTGCGAACCACCTGTTTATGAACCTGGCTGTCAGCAGGTATGTCAATGACTAGATCGCCAAGTATTTGTGAAGCACATCCCAGTCGTCGCCCCTGGTCCATGCCGTAAATATCTGCGTAGTCTTCTTCTGTATCGCTGATGTCAGACAGATTGTCCGGCTG
Source organism: Gammaproteobacteria bacterium (assembly GCA_024638545.1). Lineage (GTDB taxonomy): Bacteria > Pseudomonadota > Gammaproteobacteria > Arenicellales > JAHEKD01 > JAHEKD01. The sequence goes on along the minus strand of JAHEKD010000149.1, from coordinate 100 downwards.
CGATTCGATCCCGTGTTTGGGAAAACTGCCGACACTTTGTACGACCTGGCAACGACCACACAAGCCATGCCCGCCACATATTGAATCAAGATCCACACCT
>JAHEKD010000148.1 GCA_024638545.1 Gammaproteobacteria bacterium | reverse complement strand
GGCCAGCATCAACGAGGCTCCACAACCGGAACCGTAGGAATAAATGCTGACCTCTTGCTGCTCATGGCTGGCATTACCTTGTGCAATAAAGTCAATCATCGACAGAAACAGCGAGCCGGTGTAGATGTTACCCACCAGTGAATTGATCGATAACGATGGGGCTACCAACCGGCCATAAGATTGGGTAAACAGCTGCTTGTCTCCATCGACCTTCAGGTTCAGTTTGCGGCCGAGAGTCTGCTCCAACATTTGGGTGTGCGCTTTGCGCGCCATTTTCACAAACGGGACATGATAAAAACAGGCGGCCAGGTTTTGCGGGTCAAACCGGGACGTATCGTTAGCAACGCTTTTTGCATCTGCCAGCGAACCCGCCAATGCTTCCAGATAACACTCTATGGAATAATGGCCATCGGTAACAGCATATTTCGAATATAACGGTCGCCAAAAATCCATCACCTGCATGGAGTAGTCTCCAATGCAGTCCATCTGTAATTCAAACAATCTCGGGTTCTCTGACACGACCATGGCAACTGCACCGGCGCCTTGCGTTGGTTCACCGGGTGTACCGATTCCGTATCGTGCAATATCCGACGCAATGATCAGGGCTTTGCGACCGCGGGCCCGGCCAGACAAAATCCAGTCTGCGGCGCTGGTTAACGCGGCGGTCGCACCGTAGCACGCATGTTTGGTTTCGAATGATCGACAGTTTTTTGGCAGGCCCAGCAGCTCATGAACATAGACTGATGCGGGTTTGCTATGGTCAATTCCGGTTTCAGTACCGATAATCAGCGTGCCAATTTCTTCCGGGTCAATGCCAAATTTCGACAGCACCTTGCGCCCTGCCAGGGACGCCATGCTGACGGTGTCTTCGCAGGGTGTTGCCACAGACATCTGTTTCTGACCGATTCCGACAATAAATTTTGCCGGATCCACACCGCGGGCCGTAGCGAGGTCGACCATGTCCACGTAACACTGGGCCCCGCTGAATGCCATGGCGTCAATGCCGACGCGTTCGGGTTTATGCAACATTGCTCGTGCCTCAAAGACCTTTTGAAAAATCCGTTGCAACCATGCGAGAAAAAACCGCGAAAAGCAAGCGTTTCAGCTGTAAGCCAATCCCGGCATCATGCGCTCGTTTTGATCTTTTTATTGTCCGGATTGGTCTTTTTTGATCACATAATATTGCTTATAAATCAACTAGATATCTATGTTTGCTGCGAGCAGGGCGTTCTGTTCGATGAAGTCCCGGCGTGGCTCTACATTGTCGCCCATAAGCGTGGTAAAAATTTCGTCCGCGCCGATGGCATCATCGATGCGAACTTGCATCAGTCGCCGGTTCTCGGGGTTTACCGTCGTTTCCCACAATTGTTCCGGGTTCATTTCCCCCAGCCCTTTATATCTGGAGATCGATTGACCACGGCGCGATTCGGACATGAGCCACTCGACCGCTTCACGGAAACTGTCGACTTCCCGGGTTTTGTCGCCACGCTGTACATAGGCGCCGCTACCGATCAAACCGCTAAGGTCCTGACCAAGCCCGATGATCTGTGCATAGTCCGCCGACACAAAAAATTCCTTTTGTATGCGTCGTTGCGTAGTGACTCCATGATAACTGCGAGAAATATCAATGTAGAAACTTTCGTCACCCTCACCGCTGACAAACTCACCTGTATATCGTGCGGCAGTGTTATCACTGCCATCCAGTGCTGCGATAAGCTCTGTTAACCAGGTGCGCATTTTGCCTTCATCATCCAGCATGTGTGCGTCGACTGGTGCCTGGTAAATAAGCGTCCGCAACACTTCTTCGTCATACCGTCTTGCCCACCGTTTGATCAGCGCCTGTACGCGCATGTATTTGCGGGCCAGTGCTTCGAGGCCTTCACCATGCAGTTGCGGTGCTTCCGCATTTACGAAGAGCGCAGCATTATCAAGCGCAAGGTTTAGCAAATAGTTGTTGAGCTCATTGTCGTCTTTGACGTAATGCTCCTGCTTGCCCTTTTTCACTTTATACAGCGGCGGTTGCGCTATATATACGTGACCGCGCTCGATGAGTTCCGGCATCTGGCGATAGAAAAACGTCAGTAGCAATGTCCGTATATGTGAGCCATCAACATCAGCATCCGTCATGATAATAATATGGTGATAACGCAGTTTGTCCGGATCAAAGTCATCCCGCCCAATACCACAACCAAGCGCGGTTATGAGCGTTCCCACCTCTGCAGAAGACAACATTTTATCGAAACGCGCTTTTTCGACATTCAGAATTTTTCCTTTCAGAGGCAAGATTGCCTGAGTACGCCGATCACGCCCCTGTTTGGCTGAACCGCCAGCGGAGTCACCCTCAACCAAAAAGATTTCGGATTTTGACGGGTCTTTTTCCTGGCAGTCGGCCAGTTTGCCCGGCAGGCCTGCAACGTCGAGCGCACCCTTTCGTCGTGTCATTTCACGAGCCTTGCGCGCAGCCTCCCGAGCGCGTGCTGCATCAACGATCTTGCCCACAACGGCTTTGGCCTGCACCGGGTTTTCCAACAGAAAATCCTGGAGCTGATCGCCCATTGCAGACTCCACAATTCCTTTGACCTCTGATGAAACCAGCTTTTCTTTTGTCTGGGATGAGAACTTGGGATCCGGTACTTTGACCGACAGTACTGCGGTCAGGCCTTCCCGGGAATCATCCCCACTCATCGATACTTTTTCTTTTTTCGCCAGACCTTGCTGTTCAATGTAGTTGTTTAACGTCCGCGTCAGCGCACTGCGAAAACCCGACAGGTGCGTGCCGCCATCCCGCTGCGGTATGTTGTTTGTGTAACAAAACATATTTTCCTGATACGAGTCGTTCCACTGCAGCGCAACTTCAACCACAACATCATCTTTGTCGGTCACAAAATGGAACACCGATTCGTGTACTGGCGTTTTGTTGCGGTTGAGATGGCCGACAAATGCGCGAATTCCTCCCTCATATTCAAAAAGATCACTCTTGTCATTGCGCTCATCGATCAACTCGATGCAGACACCGGAATTCAAAAACGAAAGCTCTCGTAGACGCTTGGCCAACACTTCATAGTGAAACTCGATATTGGTGAATGTGTCGGTGCTGGGTTTGAATTTGATGGTCGTTCCGGTCGATGTTGTTTCACCTGTTTCTCCAAGTGGTGCAACAGGGACCCCATGCTGGTATTCCTGGTGATAAACGCGCCCGCCCCGCTTTACGGTCAATTCAAGGTGCTCGGACAGCGCATTGACCACAGACACACCGACGCCGTGCAGGCCTCCTGAAACCTTGTAGGAGTTGTCATCGAATTTGCCGCCTGCATGCAGCACGGTCATGATGACCTCTGCTGCTGACCGGTTTTCCTTCGCATGCATATCAACCGGAATTCCTCTCCCATCGTCGGTCACGGTCACAGACTTATCGGCATGGATCACAACCGTTATTTTGGAGCAATGCCCAGCCAGCGCCTCATCGATTGAATTATCGACGACCTCAAAAACCATGTGATGCAAACCGGTGCCATCGTCCGTATCGCCGATATACATTCCCGGTCGTTTCCGCACTGCATCAAGGCCCTCTAAGACCTTGATATTACTAGCATCATAGGTGTCGTCGTTCTTCATATTGATACCCCATAGAACAAGCCGTCAATTATACCACTTTTTCGATTTTTCCGGGTTCCACGTGGAACATCGCGGTCTCTTCACCGGGCACGATTAGGCGCCGGTCCAGCGCGGTGATAAATCGCTGCGCCGGCACACTGCGCGCGTATTCGAGGAGTCGGCCGAGGCTGTTCTCGTCCAGTTCTGCACCCGGGTCATCCAGCAGTAACACCGCTGGTTTTTCCCGTTCCATGGCAAACAAGGAAAGTTGTGCAAGAACGAGTCCCGAAGCCAGTAATTTCTGCTGGCCCCGTGAAACTCGTGCTCGCGCAATCTTCTGATTTAATCGGATCCGAATATCCGCCCGGTGAGGCCCTGCATGCGTATAGGCCTGCTGCTGGTCACGCTGCCGATTGGCCATCATGGTCTCCGCCAATGTCTGATCGTCCGGCCACCCGCGATGAAACCGGCACTCCAGTGGCGCCCCAAACAGCGCGTCCCCGGCCTCTTCAAGATATGGAGCCAGTTTTTTCAGGTATCTCAGACGTTGCTTCTGCACGGAATCTCCGGCTGCGATCAACGTCTCTTCCCAGCTGGAAGCAACCGCTGCCGCTGCATTGGTTTTTAACAGCGCGTTGCGCTGATCCAGGGATTTCCGATAGCGCCGCCAGGTGGAATAAAATTCCTGTTCCACGTGGAACACTCCCCAGTCCAGATAGCGCCTGCGCTGCGCCGGGCCCTCTTCAATCAATTTGTGAATACCGGGTTCTATGACCTGGACTGGTAGCCTTGCTGCCAGGCTGGACCGGGTGTGCGCCCGTGTGCCGTCAATTTTTACCGTCACCGCACTGCGTGTTGCCTGAATACCAATCCTGCCGTCTGGCTGACTCAGCTTTGCGATCACCAAAAACTCATCCATTCCATCCTGAATCAGTTTGCGGCTGGGGGTGCCCCGAAAGGATCGTCCGTGTCCCAGAAAATAAACGGCCTCAAGCAACGACGTTTTGCCCGAGGCGTTGGGACCAATGATGAGGTTTTCTTCGGTGCTCAGCTCGAGCGCAACTGAATCCAGGCACCGGAACCGCTCGATTTGCAGCTCCGTTATGGCAATCGGTCTACTTCCCGCCTAGAGTCGCATAGGCATGACGACGTATGTGCATTCCCTGTTTTCCGGGTCCTTGATAATGCAACTGCTGTTGGCATCAGTTACCTGGATTTCCACGGCATCATTATCAATGGCGCCCAGGGCATCCAGCAGGTAATTCACGTTAAAGCCGATCTCCAGTTCTGTCCCGGCGTATGATACTTCCAGCTCTTCCTCAGCCTCTTCTTGTTCTGGGTTATGTGCTTGAATTATAACGTTATTTTTCTTTACATCAAGACGAATACCCCGGTATTTTTCGTTCGACAGAATCGCGGTTCTTTGCAACGCCTGGCGCAGAGTAACCCGGTCTGCACTTATCAATGAGTCCGATTTCTTAGGGACAACCCGCTGATACTCCGGAAAACGACCATCAATCAGTTTTGATGTAAACCGGATGCCATCAAATTCCGCACGTACATGATTGTCGCCAATCACGAGGCGTATTGGACCTTCACCCAACATCCTGGCATGCAGGTCTTGTGGCGGAATATATTTTTGAAGAGTTCTGCAGAATTCCTGTGGAAGTTGAGTATGCCTCAGAATTCAGATACCGAAATCCCATTGTAAATGAAAGAGATGTAGTATTTGCCATATCTCAATCAGGAGAAACGGCAGACACCCTGGCCGCCATTGAACTGGCCAAAAGTAAAGGGGCTACCATTTTCGGAATCTGTAATGTAGTTGGTTCATCCATCAGCAGAGCTTCTGACGAAGGGGCATATACCCACGCTGGGCCTGAAATCGGAGTGGCCAGTACTAAAGCTTTTACTGCTCAGCTCACCTTACTTACTATGATTGCTCTGATGGTTGCGAATCAAAAAGGCTCTATCTCAGAGCGGAGATTTCATAAGCTGCTAACAGAGCTTGAGACTATTCCATCTAAAATTGAGGAAGCTTTAAAACTGAACGCACAGATGGAATCAATTGCCGATACCTTCAAAGATGCCAGGAATTTTCTTTATCTCGGAAGGGGTTATAACTTCCCGGTGGCCCTGGAGGGGGCTCTTAAACTCAAAGAGATCTCATATATCCACGCTGAAGGATACCCGGCAGCAGAGATGAAACACGGACCTATCGCATTAATTGATACTGAAATGCCCGTAGTTGTCATTGCCACAAAGGATAGTTCGTATGAGAAAATTGTATCAAATGTTCAGGAGGTCAAGGCGCGTAAAGGAAGAGTAATAGCTGTTGTTACTAAAGGTGACACCCTCATTCCTGAAATGGCTGATTTTACCATTGAGGTACCCGAAACACATGAAGCATTAATGCCCATGGTGGCGGTAGTACCTCTTCAGCTTCTATCTTATCATATCGCAGTAATGCGGGGATGTAATGTAGACCAACCCAGAAATTTGGCAAAATCTGTTACGGTGGAATAAGCACGCTAATTGAGCATGTACTCTCTTTTCAGAGCAGAACAAATCCTGTAACGTTCATCTTTTGTATCCTCATAAAGGGCTTCTAACAGTTCAAATACATCTTTAATCCCAATCTTTTCTGCCCATTCAAAGGGGCCAAATGGATAATTGGTTCCCAACTTCATCGCCAGGTCAATACTCTCTTTATCGGCTGTGCCCTCCTGTACCGTATAATAGGCTTCGTTGATGATCATACAAATTACCCTCGGAGTTACCATACCTACCCGATCTTCGACGATTAAATAGTCAGTGTCTAAACTGGAACACACACGTTTGACGATGGAATGGTCACTTCTATTCAGAACCGTAACTTCCATAAGTTCACGGTTTAGAAAAGTCGGCAAACCATTAAATCCTATCATTTTAAAACTGAACCTGTGATCAAGGAAAAGCGAGAACTCGGACAAAGAGGTTTTAACAGAATTACAA
>JAHEKD010000147.1 GCA_024638545.1 Gammaproteobacteria bacterium | reverse complement strand
CGAGCTTGATCTGAAACAGGCGATTGCTGTTGCGCTGGAGAGTTATGGCAGTTTAAGTCTGGAACCTTCAACTGGACAATCCGTGTATGAATTTATCTTTGAGCGCCTGCGAACCTATTATCAATCACATGGTTTTGATACCCGGGAATATCAGGCTGTTGCAGCAGTAAGCCCTGCGAGTCCTCTGGATTTTGATCTGCGTATAAAGGCTGTCAGAGCCTTTTCAAAACTCGATGCGGCACAGGCACTGATTGATGCCAACAAACGTATCGGCAACATCTTGCAAAAAACCAGATTAATTAATAAAGATGTCAATGAAGCCGTTTTAGATGAGGCTGAGGAAATTAAACTCTATGATGAATTAATGGCAATGACCCGGCGCCTTGGTCCAATGATAGATGAGAATCGCTATACGGATATCTTGAAAACCTTGACTGAACTCAAGCAGGCAGTGGACGAATTTTTTGATCATGTCATGGTGATGGATGAAAACACTGAAAAACGCCATAATCGAATTGCGCTTCTTTATCAGATCAAAAAGCTGTTTGGCATGACTGCGGATATTTCTTTTCTTAAATGAATTGGTCAGGCCTTGACATCAGCACGCTGATACTCGATCGTGATGGCGTGATCAACAGGGAAACAGGGAACTTTGTAAAAACACCTGATGAGTGGCAGGTGCTCGCGGGCAGTCTTAATGCTATTGCGTGCTTGTCACAACAGGGATACCGGATATTTGTGGCAACCAATCAATCAGGTATCGCTCGAGGGCTATATACCGAAAACACCCTGAAAAAAATTCATCAGCTAATGCTGGATCAGGTGAGTCAAAGCGGCGGTGTCATTAACGGTATTTATTATTGTCCTCATGTTGACAGTGACAATTGTGAATGTCGCAAGCCCAAATCAGGTTTGCTCAGGCAAATTTCCGAGGATCATGGAATAGATCTTTCAAAATCTGTCATGGTCGGTGATTCAATTCGTGACCTGCAGGCAGGCATGGGAGCGGGCACTTATTCGGCGCTGATTTCTAGAGATGAAGAGTTGATACATAAACTAAAGCACGATTTCGCTGCGCCAATGGCAAAGGTTCCCGTCTATGCTGATCTGCCACAGTTCGTAAATGATTTTCTGGCCTGAATGGCAATTTGGAATGAGCTACCAGAATATATTGTATATTCTTGGCCACAACCTGCCTCCACTGATGAAGGCAGAAACACGGGAGCAGGTTTTTTTATTTTGTAATTTTATAAGGAGAACAGATGGCGACTAAATCATATTTGACTACCGATATATGCGATCAATACAGCGATCAAATTTCTATTGCTCAGCCAATATTCAATGATTATGGCGGGGTAAAGCGATTTCACGGGCCCATTGTGACGGTAAAAGTGTTTGAAGACAATGTGCTGGTTAAAGAGACACTTGGGCGAACGGTAGAGGGCAGTGTGCTCGTGATTGACGGCGGTGGTTCGCATCGATGCGCGTTGCTGGGCGACATGCTTGCAGGCATGGCAAAACAAAACGGCTGGGCCGGGGTTTTGGTAAATGGCTGTATAAGGGACAGTGCTGAAATTGCCGATATCGATGTGGGCGTCAAGGCGCTTAATACGCATCCATTAAAGAGTACGAAACGTGGTGAAGGTCAGAAAGAGATTATAGTCTCATTTGCCGGAATAGATTTTATTCCCGGGCATTATTTATATGCCGATGAGGATGGATTAATCGTCTCGCCCCAGAAAATTGAACTATCTAAATAGCGCTCATAACGGTATTTACCGGAATCAGAAAACTTGCCCAGGCTCAACTTTCCCCATTCGTAAGTGGATTTGTTAAATTTTGTCATAAATGTAACATAGATTCAGAATTTGGTTTATTATAATATTTAAGCTACCAAGAAAGGCGTGAGCAGGGGTTTAGGGATGTCTTTCGTTTAGCGAAAAATAACGTTGGTGATCAAAAGCCAGTTGTTTTTCATAAAAATTAAAGTACATAACGGGCGAACGAACTTGAACAAAAACAATCTTGTTAAAGAAATAGCCACATCAGAAAATGACTTTGGATTTGAGGTATTCAAATTCAGCGAATCCGGAAATGAACAGCAATACCTGAAAACACTGATCAATGATTTATTAAAGCTTGATATTTATCTGACTGTGTTTGTTATTTCAGGTGCCGGTAAAGTCCTGATCGATTTCGAGGAATATGACATTGAGTCGGGATCGTTCATATTCGTATCGAGGGGTCAACTTTTTAATATAACCCGGCTTAATGATCTCGACGCCATTGTATTTAAGCTTGATGAAGAATTTCTCACGGAATTATTTGACGGTCGGGGAATTTTGCCCTTCTCCAGGTTGTTCAGTTACCATCATCTATGTCCGTTAATCAGTTTTACAGATGATCAATACCGGCCACTGCTAGAGTTGGCTGAAGAAATTTACGGGGAGTACCTTTATCCTGATCGATATGGTCATAAGCAGGTATTGCAATTACTGCTAAAACTGATGATGTATCAACTGGTAAGGCAACGAGAGCGACGACTCAGTGACACCCAGCCGCCTAGATCTATCAAGTTATTTTCGCATTTTAACCGCCTTGTGATGGAGAATTTCAAGGAAATCAGGAGCGCACACGATTACGCACGCATGCTGAAGGTGTCCTACAAAACGCTTAATCAGACTTGCAAGACAAATATCAACAGGACGGCTAAAGCCTATATCGAATACGTTACCATATTGGAAATTAAGCGTTTGTTAGCGTATTCCTCTAAAAATGTGCAGGAGATCGCCTTTTATTTCGGTTTTGAAGAACCAACGAATATGGTCAAGTTCTTTAAAAAGCATACAAATAAGACACCAACGCAGTTCAGAAGCGAGATTTTCTAAACATAGTTCGATTATTACCATTATGCGACCAATTATTACCTGTAAATTAAATTGTTAATTAACGATAATATAAGCACCTTCAGGTTATCTTGAAGGTACTTACTTATTTTGTATACCCCTTACGTTTTGAGCGCCTCTTGGAAACAAGAGGCGCTTTTTTATGGCCGAGGATATTCTGTTAATTTATAATTTACTACAAATAACGATATTATTCGTAAAATCGGCTAAAAACGTCAAATGGATAGCTGGCCCTGATAAGAGACACGTCGTTTTGGTCGTTTATTTTCTAAAATAATCTTTAAATTTACTAATCACATACACAATGTCCTGATCGCTGATATCCAGATGAGTAACCAGCCGCAGGCTGTAACGACCAGACAGTAATATGCCCTGTTGTCTGATTTGTCCAACGAACTCGTGATGACGATGATTGATTATTTCTACAAACACCATATTTGTCTGGGTTTCGGTATAGTCTACTTTTAATTCATCAATATCGGATAATCCCTGCGCCAATCGCCTTGCTTTTTCATGGTCATCAGCTAACCGGCTGATATTGTTTTGTAACGCATAAATCCCTGCGGCGGCCAAGAACCCGGCCTGGCGCATACCGCCTCCGAGCATTTTTCGGTTACGGCGCGCATTATCAATGAGTGTCCGACTTCCACAAAGCACAGATCCAACAGGTGCGCCCAGTCCTTTTGACAAGCACACAGATACTGAATCAAAGTGATCCGAAATATGCTTTACATCAATATCATACTTTACCGCGGCGTTAAAAATACGCGCGCCATCAAGATGATGGGCAAGCCGGTGGCGTTTGCACAGCTCGGATGACTGGGCCAAATACGCTATCGGCAGTGCCTGGCCAGCATGCGTATTTTCCTGGCAAAGTAATCGTGTTCTGGCGAAATGATAATCATCAGCCTTGATATTTTTTTCAGCGTCAGTCAGGTCGATGAAGCCGTCGGCCTGATTGTCGACCGGTTGCGGCTGGATGCTTCCAAGCACGGCCGCACCTCCAGCTTCATAACGGTAGGTATGTGCCTGCTGGCCAACGATATATTCATCACCACGCTGACAGTGACCCATTAGTGCCAGTAAATTTGACTGTGTCCCGCTCGGTGCGAAAATACCGGCATCTTTTCCGAGCATTTCCGCGCAGCATTTTTCCAGAGAATTTACTGTTGGATCTTCCCCGTATACGTCATCACCCACATGCGCCCTGCTCATGGCGGTGAGCATGGATCTGCTGGGCTTGGTGACAGTATCGCTGCGTAGATCAATCATAAGATGAGCCTATCAAATTTGATGAAATTAATTATTCAGATCAGGGCCTGAGACTGGCGCTATTTTATATTCACTTATTGATATTGACCACCTGCAGGATAAGAATACTTGATGGCAATTGTTGACGGTCTGTTAACGCTATACCTTGAGCTTGCAATCAAAAAATCTTTTACAAAAATCAGGTCACGTTTATGATATTCAATGTCAGTTACAATACTAGGTAATATGTTATTCATCCGTTCTTCAATATTTTTTCTGGGTCAGGTGGTTATTACAGTAGTCTATTTCCCATTAACCCTGCTGGCTTATTTTCTACCCTTAAAAAAGAAAATAAGCCTAATCAGTGGCTGGGGCTGGCTGATGATTAAATGGCTCTATGTTTGCTGTCGTCTGGATTATAAAATTACTGGCCTGGAAAATTTGCCCGACCGGCCGTTTATTGCCATGGTCAAGCACCAGTCCGCGTGGGAAACCATGTCATTGTTATTCATACTACCACCACATTGCTGGGTTTTAAAAAAAGAACTGTTGCGAATTCCGGTATTTGGCTGGGGCCTGTCGCTTGCAAAACCCATTGCGATAGATCGTTCGCAGTCCAAAGCTGCCCTCAGGCAGTTATTACAGCAAGGCAGGGAGCGGCTCGAAGAGGGTTTGAGCGTGGTGATTTGTCCGGAAGGAACGCGAATGGCGCCCGGTGTGACAGGAAAGTTTAATGCAGGTGGCAGCATGCTGGCTTCTCAGGCACAGGTGCCGGTGATACCGATTGCACACAATTCAGGAAGTTTCTGGCAGCGCAAAGGCATTATCAAACGACCGGGAACCATTAAGCTGGTGATTGGTAAACCGATTGACCCGCGAACTCATTCTGCGAGCGAGATTAACGCACAGTGCAAGCTGTGGATTGAACAGACCGTTGAGCAACTTGAGGCCGAAAGTCTTGCTGCCGACACAATTTAATCCACAACTGATGTACAGATTTACATCCGCTTAGTTTCATGCGGGCTAGTCACAAAGCGATGCAGTTGGATAAAAGACCCGTGCTTCATTTATAGACTCCAGGACTGGATTGTCTACAGATGACTCAGAGAGCTGTAAATCTGCCCTTAACAGCTCTTCCTCGGGATAATTATCGCTGCTAAAAACCTTGCCGCTATCGAGATCAATTTTATCTCCTTGTTTCAGTGTCAGATGCCAGTGATGGATCGGTGCGTAACCATCTTCCACTCGACTGTAAATAATTATGTCTTCAATCGTGACAGTGGTTTTATCGTGCCAGTCAAAAACGAATTTTCCATATAGCTTATTATTGGTGAAGATGATTCCAACGCCTTTTTCAGGCCTGTCTTTTCTTAGGTAAAGTTTGCCGCGCTGTGCGGCATTGAAATCTTCAAAACTGATCTCGCCACTTATGTTTGGCACGTAATTATCGGGTGAAACCAGAAAATCTTTATGCATCAGGCTGTCAAATTCGTCATAAATCACGCTGCAGTCGTATGACTTTGCCTCTATCAGGTAGAAAAGTCCTAACAACACTGAGATTGGTTTGTAAATGTTCTGAATCATGAAAGCAGTTTCAAGCTGACCATATCGTAATTGAGCGAATTATATCATTCGTTCAGCCAGCTTCAGGAAATCATCTATGGTTAATGATTCCGGTCTCAACGTAGAATCGATGTCAGCGTTTTTAAATGTTTCAGCATCGATAATTTTCCCAAGGCTGTTCTTGAGCGTCTTGCGGCGCTGTGAGAACGCGGTTCTGACCAGCGTGTCAAACTGCTGCTGTAATATATCTTGAAACTGCTGTTCGTGCGGCCTGAGATGTATGATACTCGATGTGACTTTGGGAGGCGGGTTAAAGGCACCCGGGCCGACATCGAAACGCTTGCGAATAGAGAATCTCAGTCCGGCGGATAAGCTCAGGCGCCCATATGTTTTACTGCCGGCTTCAGCGATAAGTCGATCAGCTACTTCTTTTTGAACCATGAAGGTCATGTCCCTGATAGAGTGTGCAAATTGTGCAAGATGAAAAAAAATTGGTGTTGTAATATTGTAGGGCAGGTTGCCGATAATTCTCAATAAACGACCCTCCTGAAGATAGTCGGCGATATTAACACTTAGTACGTCCTGATTGATAATCGTTACATTGCTCCGGTGCGCGAACGCGGATCCAAGTGCAGCGGCCAAATCCCTGTCAATTTCAACCAAATATAAATGATGTATCGATTCAGGCAGATGACGTGTCAATGCCCCTTGTCCGGGTCCAATTTCCAGGATTGTGTCACTTTTTTGGATTTCCAAAGAATCGATGATTCGTGAGATAATGGTTCGATCATGTAAAAAATGCTGTCCGAATCGTTTGCGTGGAACATGTGGTTTCATAGCTCAGGGCAGTCCTCCAGCATCGAATAAGCCATCGCAAACGCCGCTAGCAAA
>JAHEKD010000146.1 GCA_024638545.1 Gammaproteobacteria bacterium | reverse complement strand
TGCCGGATCATTCGGATCAACATTAAACACCGCGCCATTAAAAAAATCGACCCACTGGTTATCCATGGTTGAATCGCCAAGCAGGCTGGCGATCTGTCCGGTCGTGGTATTGCCGGCAATATTCACATCCGGATAGAGCTCAAAACGAGTAGCGTCGTTATAGCCGGTCAAACCCGGCGTAAAATTCAGTGCCGGAAAATCCCAGTATTTTGTATTTGATGGATCTGCATCGGAATACAAGTCCGGATCAAAGATTTCAATCTCCAGTGCCGCCGTTGATATAGGCACTCGTATGTGGACATTAAAAACGGCGCCACTGGCAGGCGGCGCGCCCAGACTGGACAACCCTTGTGATGAAGCGATGACCTTGCCATCACCCGCATCGTTACTTGGGAAGCCGTTGGGCAGGCTTGAAACCTGAGCATGCGATTGCAGCGTTAATAAAAGATATAGTGTTAAAGTTAATAACACCGCATATGATTTCTTTATAATTTTCATAACATTTCCCGTATATGTTTTATTATTTAATCCAGAAGATATTTTCAAAATGCGATTACTCATTTATGATTTAACCGTATCTTCCGGCCCCGTTAAACACTTACTATTTACCTTGAATTTTTCTTAGCTATCTCTTCTTTTGTTTAGCTCAACAATTCATTAACTTTTCCCATTCTTATGTTCAGACAAGGCTGATAATTAAATTTTATTTAATATTCAATGTATTAAGCCACACATTGGCTGCGAGAATTATTATAGATGTTTTAAGACAAGAAACACCTGTATACAGGCTACTGTTACATTTGTTATCATTTTTATTAAAATTTATTAATATTATCCTGCTGTTTGCACAAGGTCTTAGCATCCAGGCTCTAGCTCGCATTTCTCACCGGACTACGTAGCGAGACGGTTAAAGGATGCGGCCTGTATGGGTTTTACGACCAAAGGCCGGCATTATGTTATCAGCATATGTGCCGGCACAAGGGCCCGCAGGCATCGTTGACACGATGTTGAGGACCCTGACCGAGTAAAATGCCCACAGGGCGTGGCAAGGGACCGTCGCAGTAGTAGGCTGGTGAGAAATCATTATGGCTAGTCAAACTGAATTATAATGACATAAGCAGTAGTGCAGTTAAATTCACGATCAATGCATTTGCAGTACGTGTTGTGCCATGAATAAATCGTTCGAGCTTAACCCAATAGTGTCTCTGTATTCATATTTGTGAGTTTTTTAACAGAAAAATTAGTGCCTATCTGTGAAGATAATTGTCGGGAAAAGAATCTCAAAATTATATTTTGGACTCACTATCCCAATTGCTAACATGAAAATATGAAAAAAGATAAATTAAATATCAACTAAAACACCAAAAAGAAGGTACGAAAATGAAATCAATAAAATATAGTTCTAAGTTCATACAGATGGCTGTCTTATACGCCATTTCAATAACGCTCCTTTACGCGCACCAGCCGACTCCACCTGTTTCGCTGAGCCTTGAAACGAAGCAATCTGATGATTCAAGTATTACTGCTATTGTTATTATCAAGCCAAACATTGAAATCAGTGATGCCAAATTAATTGTAATAACCCAGGATGGTCTGAAGGCTGATCCGAAATCTCAAGAAATCAGACTCGATGCCCTAAAGGAAGCACGGTTTGAAGTGAAATTGCAATCTGATCAAAAACAACCCTTGCGAGTAGATTTTGAGGTACAGGCTAATGCAAAAAACTATCTCCGCGCAGGTGGAAAAACACGCCGGTACTTCGTAAAAAATAGAGATGGAAAAGTTGAGCTTGTTACAGGTTCTGATTTGAGGGACAGATTTAGAGAAAAAACATTGAATGAAGTTGAGTCAAGAAAACGAAAATCACCTGAGCTTGGTCAGACAATTTATGATGCTTTGACAGGGCCGCTGGTGGAAGTTGATATTAACAAAGTTGAATTGAAGGAATCTCAACCCCAGCTTCTTGCGCCACCGGCAGGAGGTATAGAAGAACTTGAGAGGGATACCATCAAGGATAGTACTGAAGATAACATCCGCGATGTAGATCCAATAACGGTAACCGGAAAATTTTTCTATGTTGATAGAAATGGCATTACCGTGCCGCTAGTTAATGCAACGGTTGATATTCGAGATGATGATACTTTTGGTGATGAACAGCTAACATCCGTCGTAACCGGATGGGATGGTAGCTATAGCGCAGTTGTCAACGCAGATGATGGTTGGTTACAGAATGGCCGAGATATTTATGCAAGAGTGAGGACTACCAACTCCCGTTTCAGGGTGCAAGATTGTGGATTTATTACCACAACTTATTCCTGGACGACAGAGGTTAGAGACAATCTCCCCGATGGTGCGGTTGTTGATTTTGGTAATTTGCAACCGGCGAGTGATATGGATGCTGCAATCATGTTTCAGGATATGAATGCAGGCTGGAACCATATGACAACAACTGGTTCGCAAGATCCTGGATTTGTGAATCTATGTTGGCCAGAAGGCGCCACAAACTATGACTTTTCTAATGTCAATGTCACTGATGGTGATGAAGTGGCTGAAGATGTGGTATTGCATGAATACGGTCATGCCATCATGCACAATGCATATAACAACAGCTACTGGCCTGCTAATGCCGTTGGCCCACACACATTCTGTGATACGACTCCACAAAACCAAAATTTATCATTTACTGAAGGCTGGGCCACCTTTGTTGCATTGTCCGTTAATCCAGATGGTGTTTATGATTCTGCCAGCTGGTCATGGGACCTGGAAAACAACTCGTGTTCTAATGCTGAGGGAAAACGGGATGAAACGATGGTGGCGGCTGGCTTAATCGATATGCGTGACTCCGCATCAGATGGAAATTGCAGCAGCGGTGATTGTGATCCAAGTGGAACAAATAACGTTTCAATGGTTGATTTATGGCGCGACACTGTCTTCAGTCAAAATATTGATCATATGGATGAATATTGGGATGTGCTTTGCCCGGAATTAAATGAGGCACAGCATGATGACGGGATTGATTCCCTGGACTTTAACAATATCGATGTACCCGCTTGCCAGTGTACCGCTGAGCTGGCGCTTGCCTCGTCAGACCTGAATGCTGAACGTGCAGGAATACTGGATTCACTTCGGGAATTTCGAGACGTAGGTTTAAAGAAAACAACAGTTGGCAGAAGAATGGTGCAGCATTACTACTCACATCATCGTGAAGCCAGTAAGTTGATTTTATCCAATCCGAGTGTTTTGAAAGATGCAGCTATGATATTTCAACACGTAGCAAAAACGATGGACGAATATGCGTTAGGCAAAGGGCAGGATAAACCCTTACTGGATGAGTCTACCAGGAAATCTGCTTTAGAATTGGTCAATTATTTAAAAGAAAAAGCTTCGCCTGAATTCTTAAGTGCAATCACAGAAGCTGAGCAATTCATCGAGCCTTCATCAAAAATACCGCTCAGCAGAATGAAATCGATACTCGATCGTCCCAGTCCTAAATAAGCAGTCTACAAAAGCAAGGCGGAAATTTTTTCCGCCTTGTTTTTTGATTAGTGACGTAACCAGCTAAATGCCTGCTTCCATCTACGTATCGTTGTATCTTGGCCAGGCGTATATTCCGGAACCAACCAACCATATTGCATGGAGTTCAAGAATAAAACTACTTTCCTGATTAAACCCAGCATTTTTATCTGGCTATTCTATACGGCCGTTACTCATGGTACATGACTGGCCTGAAATTAGCATATTCCAAAACAGCACCGTAGTTCTCATTGTTATCATCATCAGAAAGCATCAGCCAATGGTTTGCACTGTTTGCCTTGGTCCAAATGAACTGTCAACGTCGACCTCGAGCTGAAGCGTTCTTTCGAATCGATCTTCTGTTAAATCATCACCCGCAATTTCGAGAGAACCAGTGAGGAGCTTTAGCGCTGCCAGCACCCACAAGCGCGCTGGCAAATGTTCTGGCGTGGATTGCGAATAGTTGATCAGTAAAATTTTATGATGCCGTCCATGACCAATTAATCTCCGGTAACCTCCAACCAGCCCGGACCAGAACCAAACTTGTTAGTCCTGACTTTTAATCGCTCGGAGGTATCATAAACGGCATCAGTAGTCACCGAAATCAATTCTAATTCGACGTGCGGGTTTTCTTTCACCGCTTTACGTATCTGGCTAAAATAGTTGCGCCTTCTCGCCCAAGATCATTGTCATTGAATTGTAACCAAGGCTATATTCCCGGATGACCGTCACTCCCTTGGTCTTTGTGCTCTGGATAGGTCTCTTCACTTTCAGGCTTCTCTCCTGGTTCACGACGTTTTGCGTGGTCAGGGGCTTATCCTGCACTCGATTAATGCGTGTACACGTGCGCGTGTTTGTCTCCAACCAAGGCTGGTTTATACTCATACTGAACGGATAATAATTATACAGGTAACAATTTGGTAGACTCACCACCGATCTTTCTCAGTTATGCCAGGGCGGACAGTGAATTCTGCCTCAAGCTTGCACAGGATTTACAGCAGGCCGGCGTCCGGATGTGGATGGACCAGCTCGATATCCGTCCCGGAATGCGTTGGGACGATGAGATACAGATCGCAATTAAACAAGCCGACACAATGTTGGTGGTCTTGTCACCGGATTCGATAGAGTCAAAGAATGTCCGCGATGAGGTCAATTTCGCCCTGGATCGTGATGACACCATCGTACCGGTACTTTTGCGTAGCTGTGAGATTCCCTTCCGGCTGCTGCGCATACAACACATTGATTTCACCAGCGATTACGACGCTGCTTTCGAGCGGCTGATCGCCCGCCTCACAGGGCTGCCGCAACAGGCTGAATCCCGTCTACCGGACCGAAAATCAATAATCCACGGGCAAATTGCATGGATCCTGGCCGGACTCGCCGTCCTGACCGCATCGTGGATCGGATGGCACTACCTGGCAGTCCCGGTTGTGCCCGGTGAACTGCAATTGGGAATGGACTACACGATTGTGGATACCGACGGAGATTTCGAGGAGAGCATTTCCCTGGATCCCGGCGCCACCCTCTCAAATGGAGAACCTATTGCGAGCTACCAATGGACCAAGAATGACAGGTTGGCTGCACGCACACGGGTGTTGTCAATCAACCTCGAACCGGGAATGCATACCATAGATCTTGCCGCAACCAACGAAGACAGCGAACAGTTCGAGGACACACTGCAAATCAAGGTTATCACAGCCGCAGACGCATCCACACTGCAGGCATTGATGGACCTGGCCCAAAGTAATATCAACCTTGCCGCCGAGGAATTTAATCCTGCCTATCTGACAGATGGCGTGAGCAGCGCCTACGCGGCACTGAAAAGCGCACTGGAAATTGACCCTTTTAATGAATCCGCACGAGGCAGCATCAAGCGTATTGCCGACTTGATCGAGACCCAGGCACGCAAGGCGATTGAGGAACATAATATCGTGCAGGCAGACATACTGGTAAATAAAGGGCTAGGTGTGGACCCACAACATGAGGGCCTGAACTCAATTCGCGATCAACTGGATCAATGATATGTAGTCGACTTGCTTTTTAGGCTCGAAGATATCTGATATACTGGGGTGGTATTCATTATATTATGATGGATGCAGTTGTTACCATTGAGGCATAACTGCTGAGGTCGGTAACTGGAGGAGAAATGTAGAATGAACCGCTTCAGAAACGGTTACTGCTTGATTGTTTCTTTCTGGGCGACCTGCATGTTCGCAGGATGCACGGGCACATCTTCGCCTGAACCGTACTACGCTTCTAACAGCCGCCTCACCGACCCCGACAAGCTGGTCCTGGTTGATTGTATGTTGCCCGGGCAGGTTCGTCAGCTCGGTACAGCCAGCGTCTACGTCACCCCCAGGCGTGCGGCCAGAATCCCTGCCGGTGAGTGCGAGATACGCTTAGGTGAATATGTCGCCTACGACCGCGCAAACTACCAGAGTGCTCTCAATGTATGGCTGCCACAGGCAAAGCAAGGCGATGCGAAAGCGCAGGTTTATGTCGGAGAGATCTACGAACGCGGACTGGGTATTGCACCGGATTATGCCCAGGCTGCTCAGTGGTACCAGCAGGCTGCTCGCCAGGATTACTCCCCGGCGCTGGCAAATCTCGGCTATTTGTATGAAAATGGCCTGGGCGTCCCAAAAGACCCGGCGCGGGCGCTAAATTTGTATCGCAGGGCCTCCGGGCTGAAAGATGACCTGGTCTATGCCTCGCAGATGCAGGTTGCTGTCGAAACGGCCAACCGGGAGATTGACATGCTGAATACACAGCTGAATCAGGAAACCGCGACAGGCGAGCAGCTTCGCCGAGAACTCGAGCAGTCCCGCCAACAGCTGGACGACCGCGAAACGCGACTGGATGAGATTCGTCTTGAACTCAAAGCTTATCAGGCTGAATTTCAGGAACTGCTCGCGCGGCCACAGCCCTCTGCATCTGAACAGGAAAAAATACAGCAACTCGAGCAGGAAATCGAACAACGGCAGGCGGCGCTGGACAAAACACGTTCTGAGGTTGCGGCACTCCAGGATCTGGCGAGTAAGCGCAAGCGTGAGTTTGAACGCCAGGTCCGCAGCGCCGAGCGGCAACAGGCCAGGGTTGAGGCCGAACTTGCCCAACAGGTCAAGGAACT
>JAHEKD010000145.1:2714-6652 GCA_024638545.1 Gammaproteobacteria bacterium | reverse complement strand
GGCATGGCGTTATGAAATTCACTGCGAAATTTAACGTCCACGCCATAAGCGCTTGTATCCTGGGAAATTACCAGCAGTTCCTTAACGCCTGCACTGACGAGTGCCTCGGCTTCTCTTATTACCTCACTAATAGGCCGGCTGACCAGGCGGCCACGCATGGATGGGATAATACAAAAGCTGCATTTATGATTGCAGCCCTCCGCTATTTTCAGGTAGGCATAGTGCCTGGGCGTTAACTTGATACCGCCTGCAGGAATTAATGATGTAAAAGGATCGTGCTCAGGGGCCGGCAAGTGCCTGCGAACTGCATTCATGACATCGTCAAGTGCCTGCGGGCCGGTGACCGCCAGCACATCCGGGTGAACGTCCCTAACGACATCACCTTTGGCACCCAGACAGCCGGTAACGATCACCTTGCCGTTTTCTTCAAGGGCTTCGCCTATGGTGTCAAGTGATTCTTTCACGGCGTCATCAATAAATCCGCAAGTGTTAACAATAACCAGATTAGCGCTCTCGTAGGACCCCGATATTTCGTAGCCCTCAGCTCGCAACTGGGTCAGGATTTGCTCCGAATCTACGGTCGCTTTGGGACAACCCAGGCTGATAAAGCCAACTTTTGCAGATGAGGCTTGATGCATGATTCAGTTCTTCTCACTAACTTTAAGCGGCTCAGGGTTTTAATAAATAGCGCTTGTTTTGATATTCAACAATTGCGCCGGTTCGTATTATCTCGATCACCTGCGCATTATTCGCGAACTGGTCCCCTTCCTTGAAAATTGTTAAATCAAGCATCACAAATCTTTGCCGCGCATCACTTGAATATGACACCACATTCACGGCTATATCCCTCAAACTATCGTGAATCACAGCTTCATACTGCGGCTGTGTGCTTTGCCGAGCACTATCCTGGCCCGCATTAGGGTCATTCGAACCGGCTTCGTCCAGCTGTTTTTGAGCCGCGAGCATCTGAGCTTCAGCCTGTTGGGCCAGTGCAGCCAATTCTTCGGCTTCCTGTTCCGTAAACTTATCCTCCAGCAGCTGGACACTGTTTTCATCAGCACCAGTTTGCTGGCCATCATTTTGCGGCGGCAGATCAGCTGGCACCTCGGTCAAAGCCTGTGACGATATCTCGGCGATCTGCAGTGCTTCCGCTTCATCAGCCCGTTCCGGGGCGGGCGGCGGCGTACCCTGATCCTGTCCGGCTGTATCTGCGCTGCCTTCAGCCTCAACCACCGTAAGCGTATTTTGATCAGTCGGCACTGATGGCTGGGTCAATGACCCGCTCGCCGGATCGGCAACAGCACCCTCCGCCGCTGGCTCACTGTTTCTCGACCCGCTTAACGATGCCTCAGACTGTAATGTTTGCTGCGAGTTCCCGTTTTCTGAGCTTGAAAAACTTATTAAACCCGCCATTTTCAGGATGCCGACAACTGCCAACATCGCAACAAAGAAAACAATAAGATTTAACCACCAGGGAGTTCCGGAGCGCTGTTTTTTTGCACCATCGGTGACAACCGACTCCAGAGTGGGAACCTGCCCAAGCGTTTTTTCTCTTTCTGATTTTTTTAACGCATCAAGTATATATGACATTTAGTTCCTCAATCATTTTTTTGTGTCGCCTGGGCCGCGTCTGTGATGCCGAGTTTGTTAAACCACTGTGGTTGATACTGCATTGCGCCCCAGACAATGGCGAAAAGCAGCCCCACGACAACCACCGCAAAGCTTACCCATTTCATTACGTCTGAGTCAGCACTGGCATGATAATTACCAAAAACTTCTTTTGCCGCCTGATCAACGACCTGATGATCAACGATTGCCCTGTCAGTCGCGTAGGCGCCCATCAGGCAGCGATCACACAGCACGTTGATCAAACGTGGCACACCTTTTGTATAGCTATAGATCTTTTTAATCGCTTTTTTGGAAAACAGCTCTCGCTCACAACCCGCTACACGCAGACGATTTTTAATGTAAGCACCCAGCTGCTGCAAATCCAGCTCTCCAAGATGATATCGTGATTTAATTCTTTGAGACAACTGGCGCAAATGCTTGGACGATAACATGTCATTGAGTTCTGGTTGTCCAACCAGGATGATTTGCATCAGCTTGTCTTTATTGGTTTCAAGATTTGTCAGCAACCTGACTTGTTCAAGTGTTTCAATTGACAGCTGCTGCGCCTCATCGATCATAACCACGACCCGGCGATCATTCGCGTAGGCATCAAGCAAATAGTGATTTAAAGCATCATTAAGGACTTTGGCTGAATCGCTGCCCCGATAATCAATTTTTAGCTCATCACAGATATATTGTAATAATTCAATGCTTGTCGCCCGGGGATTAAGTATCAGCGCAACCTCAACGTTATCAGGCTGCTGCTGCAGGACACTGCGACACAGCGTTGTTTTGCCTGTTCCGACTTCACCTGTAAGCAGGACGAAACCGCCCTGTTCACTTAAACCATAAAGTAAATGCGCCATTGCCTCACGGTGTTGATCACTAAGGTAAAGATATTTAGGGTTTGGGCCAATAGTGAAAGGCAATTCACTCAGGCCAAAGTAAGCTTTATACATAACCGGCTATTTTACTGCTTTTTTACGTTCCCGTAGCTGCAATACGCGAAAATCGCGCGCGTATTAATCTGTCGACACTGTAACTTACCAGAATCTCATCAATCGTCATAGCCTCGGGGCATTGCCACTCGCAACTTCCGGTTTCCCTCATGTCGGCCATATGTGCCAATTCAGTGAGTTTGTAATAGACCCTGATCAAATCAACATCAGCAACTATAGACCGGATAACATGGGCAGTATTTCTGATTTTACAGTGCCTGATCTTTTCTGTATTCGAGAGGATTTCCTCAAGACATGAAAACTGCCTGAGCAAGCTAGCGGCTGTCTTCACCCCGACCCCGTATGCACCGGGGATATTATCTACTTTATCACCCGCCAGGGCCAGTAAATCGGGTATTTTATGCGGTTTCACCCCGAATTTATCGATAATGCTCTGGGTATCATAAATATCATCGCGAGCAAAATCCCATAAATAGTCCTGCTCGTCTTCTATAATCTGGGCGAGATCCTTGTCTGCGCTGAGAATCGTGATGCCAAAATCCATCTGCTTATAGCGATGCGCCATGGTCGCAATTAAGTCATCAGCTTCAAAACAATCGCTGGTCAAACAATTGATGCCGAGATCTCTGGCAACCTGCTGACACAAGCCAAACTGATATCTTAATTCTTCCGGTGCAGGTTCGCGGTTTGCCTTGTACGGCGGATAGAGAATTTTACGGAAGTTTTCCTTGATACCGCCATCAAAGGCAATTGCAACATGTTTCGGATTCACCGTTGTCAGAAAGTCACTCAGAAAATACAAAAAACCATACAGCGCGTTGATGGGCCTGTTGCGGCTGTCGACGATTGTTTCCGGATAGATATACCAGGCACGGAAAATGTAAATACTTGCATCAATTAAAAATACCCGGCAATCTCTGTTTTCCCTGTGTAAAAACATCACTATTTTAGAGGTCCTGCCGGCCTGAGCAGCAACCACACCCCGAACATGATCATCGGAACAGATAAGAATTGCCCCATCGTAAGCCAGCCAAAGGCAAGATAGCCCAGATGGACATCAGGTTCACGAAAAAATTCAACAATAAAACGCGAAACTGCATAACCCAGCATAAACAGACCGCTTATCCGGCCCGGATCTCGTGGCCGGGCTGAGTAAAGCCACAGCACCACAAACAGAATAACACCTTCCAGTATTGC
Source organism: Gammaproteobacteria bacterium (assembly GCA_024638545.1). Taxonomy (GTDB): domain Bacteria; phylum Pseudomonadota; class Gammaproteobacteria; order Arenicellales; family JAHEKD01; genus JAHEKD01. The sequence continues at coordinate 2,888 of JAHEKD010000145.1, read as the reverse complement.
TTCGTAAAGTTGGGAAGGATGCCGCGGCATTACGCCTGCAGCGGGAAATACGACTCCCCACGGGACACTGGTCACACCGCCCCAAAGCTCCTGGTTGATGACTTACATCTGATGTAAGCTGAGTGCCATCATGCACCGGACGCAACTCAGCCTGGAGACCTGGCAATACGAGGC
>JAHEKD010000145.1:0-2704 GCA_024638545.1 Gammaproteobacteria bacterium | reverse complement strand
ACACTGGTCACACCGCCCCAAAGCTCCTGGTTGATGAAATTTCCGAAGCGGCCTGTAGCCAGGCCGACCGGGACGAGCGGGGCCAGGAAATCAGTGACATTCCAAAAAGTTTTTCCGGTTTTTTTGGCAAATAACCCCATCGCCACGACCACACCCAGAAGACCGCCGTGAAATGACATCCCTCCCTGCCACAGGTAAAATATCTCTAACGGACTGGAAAGATAATAGCTAAACTTGTAAAACAGGATATAGCCCAGGCGTCCGCCAAAAATAACGCCCATGGCGACATAAAATAACAAATCCCAGACCTGTTCTTTATTCCAGTCGTTCTTTGTTGACCTTGCCCTGTGCAACCCTAGTAGAACGCCCGCAAAAAAACCAATCAGGTACATCAGGCCATACCAGTGGATACTCACCGGACCTATACTGATGGCAATGGGATCGAAGTTTGGATGTTGAATCATCTGCTCAATTTCAGGATGCCGCCCCGGGGCACTTCTCAGGATTATTTGAGTCAAAGTATAGAACATTTGGGGTATTTAACCAATTTGTCGATTCAGAACAAATTCAGCACCGGCACCTAGAATAATCACAATAAATTTTAAAAGTCGACTGACAAGCATAAGGTTAATAAGATTTACTGGAAAATTAAGTCATCTATAAGCCTTAATTTTGATGTTTATCTCAGCCAGATACATCCTTTAATCTTGTTCGGATAAGAAAAGTTACTGGTTTTGGATATATGACGTGTATGAGCGCAAGCTCATAAACATTGCAGAATTCTCGAGGTATAAATGATAAGACACGCGATCTTCTTTATTTTTGGCTTAGTGCTTGCAGCACCGTTGTTTGCAGATACTGTTGTGCACTATACGATTAGCGATGGCCTGTCATCTCAGCCAGACAAACGTGTCGCCTATGTTGCCAACGGCATGGTCAGAGTTGTTAATACCGCCGGACGGATTGAACCGGAAGCTATATTTGACAGCAATACGGGTGATTTGACACTCATTGATCACCAGCAAAAAAGTTATATCAAGGTAAATGAAGAGGAGCTCACTGCAATGGCCGGACAGATAAAAAATCTGATTGACAGCGTCATGAGTGAACTGCCATTCAACAATCCTCTTGCGCCCAGACAAAACAGCAAGTCAGTCAAACACAGCGGTGTACAGCGCCGTTTTGCAGGCATTTCCTGCGAGCTCTACGAGATACAAGTAAATGGTGAAAAGGAAAGTGAAGTCTGTATTGCCAAATCCAATCGGCTTGATATTTCCCCAAATGACTATGAGACACTTGAGAGCCTCTACAAGACCGGAGACAAGCTGGCACGCACAGCCCGCGAAACGATCGGCCAGAGCCTTGGCCCTATCCCTGAGTTTGGTGCTGGAGACCTTGGGGGCCTGCCTGTGTATATTATGTCGGTTTCATCAGGCAGCCAGCTGGAACTTATCCTGAAGGACATTAGCAGTGAACTGGTTTCAGCTGAATACTTTAAAATACCAGAAGGCTATCAACGGCAAAGTTTGCCGTCATTACTCTAGGCCGAGATGGCGCATGCCCTGCCGGGCGAGAATTGTGCCGTTAAACAACCGCCAGACCGGAACCGCTGCATCCAGTCAAGAGCAATGGCCAGGGTTCCTTTATTAAAAAATCATAAATGGAGGTAGAATAGATTGCTCCAATAAAAATCAACCCTATGCCTGCACAAGCCAAGCTCTCGGTCGTAATGAGTGTTTATAACAACTCAAACCTGCTTGAAAAAACTATTGATAGCATCCTGAACCAGAGCTATGTTGATTTTGAACTCATCATTATCAATGATGGATCAACAGATAACGCACAGCAGATACTGCAAAAAGTTGCGGCAATCGATCGTCGGGTCAGATTATTTGAACAATCAAATAAAGGCTTGACCAATGCGCTGATTTTCGGCTGCAAACAGGCCACCGCCGGCTTCATTGCCAGACACGATGTGGGCGACGTTTCTTCACCGGATCGCTTTGCAAAACAGCTGGATTATCTGCAAACTCATAATGACTGTGCGGTTGTGTTCACTGAGTACCGCTGTGTCGATGAATCAGGCAATATCATCTACAATTTCCAGCCACGGGAAAATGTTTTTCAGTCATCCGTTAACATTAATAAGCATGATATTTATGCACCCTCACATCATGGCTGTGCCATGTTCAAGAAGGACTGTTACCTCAAGGCGGGTGCATACAGAGAGCAGTTTCACTTCACTCAGGATCTTGACCTGTGGGTACGTATGAGTGAGCACGGGAAAATTCACCTTGTCGAGGAACTGCTCTATGATGCCCTCATTGCCGCAGACACTATCAGCGGGAAATATCACCCGCTGCAAAAACAATACCACGATATTATTATTGAATCAGCGCGCCTGCGCAGGCAGGGTAAAAGTGATGACAGTGCATTGGCCAGGGCACAACGCATCACGCCAACCACCAGCGCTTTGCGTCTGAACAACAGCGCGTCAAGTACACTCTATTTCATGGCTTCCTGCCTGATGGATGAGAATCCAGCCCTGGCAAGCGAGTATCTCAAACGGGCATTACGAAAAAATCCAGCGCATCTGAAAGCCTGGTACAAACTGTTGTTCAAAACCTGATGATGGCGGATAAAACAAAAAGAATCGTGGTTATGTGTTGCGAAGGTCGCTATCAGGACCACTTGATAAACAGGC
>JAHEKD010000144.1 GCA_024638545.1 Gammaproteobacteria bacterium | reverse complement strand
TCGTAAAACCCATACAGGACGCCTCCTTTAACCGTCTCGCTACGAAATCCGGTGAGAAATACGGGTTAATGATCGGGGTGCCAAAAAGATTATGCGGTACAGTCTTTCGATCTATTCTGTTGAGCGTCAAATTACCTCCGGATTTACCAGGCGTGAACTCAGGTGGTAGAGAATTGCATCCATGAAGCTGGCTTTTTGTCTTTTTCGTTATTTTCCTTACAGCGGCCTGTCTCGTGTTTTTTTGAATGTAATCAGCGAAATGGCGATACGAGGACATGAAATTGATGTCTACGTTTATGAATGGCAGGGTGAATACCCGGATAATGTAAACATCAACATTCTGCCTTCTGCCAAATGGACGAATCATAATCGTGATGCGGCATACTATAAAACCGTGCGTCCGTTTCTCATGGATGGTGAATATGATGCAGTGATCGGCTTTAACAAAATGCCGGAGCTGGATTTTTATTTTGCCGGAGATTTTTGTTATGCTGACAGGATATCAGCAAAGTACGGCGATATTTATCGTCTGACCCCACGGCACCATCACTTTGCACGCTTTGAGAAAGAAGTGTTCGGCGTTCAGGCGACAACTTTGTTGCTGATGCTTTCCGAAAAAGAGAAAGATATCTATCAAAATAATTATGCAACAGATGAAAATCGTTTTGTCATTTTGCCGCCGGCACTGGACAAAAGTAATGTCATCACTGACGGGTTTGAGAAAGTTCGAATTCAAAAACGTAAAGAGTTAAGCGTAGCTGATGATCAGAAACTGATTTTATTTGTTGGTTCCGGATTTAAAACTAAAGGTCTTGATCGTGCAATCAAGGCGTTTGCAGAACTGCCGTCGACTATACGATCCGGATCCCGATTTATGGTTGTTGGCCAGGATAATGCTGAAACCTATGAGCGCCTGGCTGAAAGGCTGAACGTATCCCGGCAAATCGAGTTTACGGGTGGACGCATTGATGTGCCGGAGCTCATGCAGGCTGCAGATTGTCTCCTGCATCCTGCATACCGCGAGGCCGCCGGTAACGTGCTGTTGGAAGCCCTCGCATCGGGACTGCCTGTATTGACAACCGACGGTTGCGGTTATTCTCCCCATGTTGTGAAAGCCGATGCCGGGATTGTGCTCGATTCACCAGTCTCACAAGCGGATGTGAATTTGGGTTTGCTGAAAATCTTAACATCACCTGATCGAAAGCGCTGGATTGACAACGGTCGTAAATACAGTTTGACCCAGGACTTGTTTTCGATGCCGCAGTTTGTTGCTGACTACATCGAGTCCAAAGCCGAACATGTTATCAAACTAAAATCACTGTCGAAATCTGACTATGTGATTCACAGGTCTGCCAGTCACTATCTCACCTACATGGCCGAATTTGAATCGCAGCAGTTAATAGAGTTGTTTCAGGATCCTGACAGCTACCTCGAACGTAATGCAAAGAAGATCATTAAGCATGATCAGACGACAACGGTTGCCGTGGTTGAATGCGGGCGAAAATTGCTGGTTTTAAAACGATACAACACAAAAAGTGCCTGGCACTTTTTTAAGCGTAGTGTCCGCATGACTCGAGCGTCAATTTGTTGGAATTTTGCGCATCGATTGCTACAGTGCGGTTTGATGACGCCACAACCGATCGGTTATAGGGAAAACCGAATCAGTGAGTTAAGAGGGCGATCTTATTATGTCTCCGTTTTTTCAGAAGGGATTACTTTACAGGATTATCTGGAAGGCCCTTTCGATGAGAATAAAGTAGAGCTGGTTAGCCGCGTTATCACTCATTTTTTCAAAGTCATGTATGCCCAGGGGTTTGCCCATGGTGATATGAAGGCGAGTAATTTTTTATTAAAAGACAGGCAGCTGGAAGTCCTGGATCTTGACAGCATGCGAGCCTATCAGATTAATCAGTTCCACCAGCATAAACTATTCAGAGATAAACGTCGATTTCTGCGTAACTGGCTGAATAAACCTGATATTTACAGTTATTTTCTGCATCGTTTATTTAACCCGGCTGAAATCAATCGAATGTCGCATTTACATGATGAACTTGACGCGGGAGATAGGCAAATCCGTAGAGAGGCTAATTAATATGGAAAAAGTAACGGGAATAGGCGGATTATTTTTCAGATCAGATAACCCCGAAGATCTGGCGAAATGGTATGAGAAGCATCTCGGAATTGCGCTGGTTCCCCAGGGCTATGATGCTGAGCCTTGGTCGCAGGAGGAAGGGCCGACCGTATTCGCGCCCTTTGTTGCCGACACTGAATACTTTGGTAAACAGAGCCAGATGTGGATGGTGAATTTCAGGGTAAATAATTTAGACGCAATGGTTGCACAGCTTCGTGCGGCAGGTGTCGAAGTACAAAACGATCCGCAAGATTATCCGAATGGTCGTTTTGCTCGCCTGCATGATCCTGAAGGAAACCCGATAGAACTCTGGCAACCCCGAAATTAACCCAGTGCAGGTATCTCATGACCGCGCTTCGAGAACCGGCGCGTAACCACTGCCGGTACATCTTCAGATGGCGCTGTGACTGAGTCGTCGAGATTGGGTATCGCATCTGCTGCAGGTGCGTTTGCAGCCGGGTGTTGTTGATTAATCATATTTTTGTCATGATATTTAACCCCGGTATCCTTGTTAATTGCAGATCTCTTTTCTTTGGGCTTTCTCTGCGTTCTTTTCCTGCTGTTTTCGTGTTTTGGTCGATCATGCTTTTTATCACTTGAGCGTCGTTGCCTGGGCTTGACATAATCGGGTATTTCATCGTGCGGCACTTTTGCTGAAGGAATCCTGTGGTCAATAAACGCCTCGATATCGGGCAGGTTAACGGCATATTGTTCACAGGCAAAACTTATTGCCTCACCTTTAGCACCGGCCCTGGCCGTACGCCCAACGCGATGCACATAATCCTCGCTGTCCTGCGGCAGATCATAGTTGAATACGTGCATGACTTCAGGTATGTGCAATCCCCTTGCGGCCACGTCAGTGGCTACCAGCACATTAATATCGCCTTTTTTAAATGCGTCAAGCAATTTCTCACGTTTGCTCTGATGAATATCACCTGATAACAATCCGACCTTAAAATCATTGGCATCCAGCACCCGATAAACAATATCGCCGGTGTATTTGGTATTGACAAATATCAGGCTGCGAGTTGTTTTTGACTGGTTGAGCAGGTGTATCAGTAAGCCCATCTTTTCTTCCATTGACGGGTAAAAAACACTTTCCTTAATCTGCTCAGCGGTGATATTTTCACCCTCAATTTTTATCGACTCGGGATTGTTCATGTGTTCGTAAGCGAGTTCATGAACCCTGTAGGTGAAGGTTGCAGAAAATAGCATGCTAAGGCGTTTGTCTGCAGGCGGTAAGCGTCTGAATACGTAACGAATGTCTTTAATAAAACCAAGATCAAACATTCTGTCAGCTTCATCCAGCACCATGACCTCAATTGCGTCTAATGAGAAGGTTTTTTGTTTGTAATAGTCGAGTATTCGACCAGGCGTGCCGATTAATATATCAATCCCGGATTCAATGATTTTGCGTTGTTTTTGATAGTCCTTGCCGCCATAGGCTAGCCCGATTTTAAAATCCAGGAATTTGTTTAAGTTTTCTGCATCCTGGTAGATTTGAAACGCAAGCTCACGGGTGGGCGCAATCACCAGTGCCCGCAGGCTGTTTTCACCCTCGGCAGGATGATTAATTAAACGATTAAACAAAGCCAATAAAAAAGAGACAGTTTTTCCAGTACCGGTTTGTGCCTGTCCGCTTACATCTCTGCCAGCCAGCGTCAGCGGCAGGGTTTTTTCCTGAATAGGCGTGCAGTGGGTGAACCCACTTTCATCTAGTGCCTTGAGCAGCTGCTGCGGCAGTTCGAACTGTTGAAACTGGGTTGTTGTTAGATGTTTATTTGACATTGAGTATCGTTATTTAGTGAATTTTGATTAAAATGGACTTGAATTAGCGTCTTGATATGCGCATATTATATCAATCGTGGCTCACAATGAGTTCAATAATTAATTTAGAGGATTAATATTCAATGTCTGAAAAGATTATACATGTAACAGATGCGACATTTGACGACCAGGTATTGTCAGCTTCTCACCCGGTTTTGCTCGATTACTGGGCTGAATGGTGTGGTCCCTGCAAAATGATTGCGCCAATACTCAATGAATTAGCCGATGAATATGAAGGTCAGCTTAATGTTGCAAAGCTGAATATTGATGAAAACTCTGAAACACCCACAAAATATGGTATTCGAGGCATACCTACGTTGATGCTGTTTAAGAATGGCCAGGTGGAGGCAACTAAGGTTGGTGCAGTTTCAAAATCACAACTTATTGCTTTCATTGATGAAAACCTATAGTATCCCTCAACCGTAATCATTTAAAAATGCTGGACGGAACGTGACGGACATGTTATCTTTCCGTTCAGTACAAGTTTCCTGCGATTTTCCACTCCACAGCTATCTAGTTTAAACTGATCACTTTCGATTTGCTGGGGTCACGAGTGAGCAAGTCGAACCAATATTAAATTCCTATTTCACAACAACAGAAATACATTATGTCTGTAAATCTTACTGAATTAAAACTCAAGTCTGCGACTGAGCTGGCTGATATTGCACAATCATTAAAGTTGGACAATGTCGGGCGAATGCGAAAACAGGATCAAATTTTTGCAATCCTTAAATCACATGCAAAAAACGGGGAGGATATTAAGGGCGGCGGTGTCGTTGAAATATTACAGGATGGTTTTGGTTTTCTGCGTTCAGCAACGAGTTCTTATCTGGCCGGGCCGGATGATATTTATGTTTCTCCAAGCCAGATCAGGCGCTTCGGACTGCGCACAGGCGACACGGTTGCGGGTCTGATAAGGCCTCCAAAAGATTCCGAACGCTATTTTGCACTGCTCAAAGTAGAATCAATCAATAGCTGTGCGACCGAGGAAAGTAAGAAGCGAATTCTGTTTGAAAATTTAACACCCTTACATCCGACAGAACGATTTTTTCTGGAGCGTGAGAATGGTTCGGCGGAGGATTTAAGCGGACGCGTAATTGATTTGATAGCCCCAATTGGAAAAGGTCAACGTGGTCTGATAGTCTCCTCGCCGAAATCAGGTAAAACGGTGATTCTGCAACAAATCGCCCAATCGCTGGCTGCTAATCATCCGGACAGCCATCTCATAGTATTGCTGATCGACGAGCGTCCGGAAGAGGTCACTGAGATGCAGCGCATGGTTAGAGGTGAGGTCGTTTCTTCGACTTTTGATGAGCCTGCATCCAGGCATGTTCAAGTTGCTGAAATGGTGCTGGAGAAAGCCAAAAGGATGGTCGAACAGAAACAGGACGTGGTTATTCTGCTTGATTCAATCACGCGGCTGGCACGTGCGTACAATACTGTTTCGCCGGCATCCGGAAAGGTTCTTACAGGCGGTGTTGATGCCAATGCCTTACAGCGTCCAAAACGATTTTTTGGCGCCGCCCGTAATGTGGAGGAGGGTGGAAGTATTACTATTTTGGCAACTGCTCTGGTTGAAACCGGCTCCAAGATGGACGAGGTTATTTACGAAGAATTCAAGGGCACGGGCAATTGTGAAATACACCTGGATCGCAGCATCGCTGAAAAACGGGTTTATCCGGCAATAATTGTCAGCAGGTCAAGCACGAGACGCGAGGAGTTGTTAATCGAACCAGCAGAGTTACAGAAAATCTGGCTGTTAAGAAAGCTGCTTCATCCAATGGAAGATGTTCAGGCCATAGAGTTTTTGCTTGATAAACTCAAAGCAACAAAAAACAATGCAGAATTCTTCAAATCAATGAACCGCTAACTTGCAACACTATCACAATTGAAATATCATTGCCGGCCGCCAATATAGGCCGAAGCTCAGGCAAACGAGGTAAAGAAAATGAAAGCAGATATTCATCCGAAATATGAAACGATTCAGGTGACTTGCGCATGTGGCAATAATTTTGAAACTCGCTCCACACTGGGTCATGACCTGACTGTTGAAATCTGTTCAGCCTGTCATCCATTTTATACAGGCAAACAAAAAATCATGGATACAGCCGGTCGAGTAGGTCGTTTCCGTGATAAATACAAGCGCAAGAAGTCATAACCGGTAACGCTTCAGTTCTTAAGAGCGAGCGAGTGTTCTTGAATTCCAGATGAGCACCAGGATACTATCCGTAGAGGATTTTGCTGTCTGGGCTCAAAATAAATTATCAAGGGCGACCCTGTATTACGGGCATGGTTCACAGGATGCGGAGGATGAAGCATACTGGCTGGCCTCATACATCGGTAATTTTAATTATCCTGATTTTGAGGATGGCTGGAAAAATCCGCTTACCCCACAACAGATTAATCACGGACAACAGATTCTTAACGCGCGAATAGAATCCAAAAAGCCGCTCGCATATTTAATAAATCAAGTATGGTTTGCGGGTTACCGTTTTTATATCGATAAAAGAGCGCTTGTCCCTCGATCGCACTTGGGCGAATGGATACCCGATTTGTTTGAGCCCTGGATAGATTCTAGAGGCGTTGATTCAATTCTGGACTTGTGTTGTGGTGGTGGCAGTATCGGCATCTCCTGCGCCCTGAGCTTTACCGGCGCAAGCGTTGACTTGACAGATTTATCAGATCAGGCGATTCAGGTAGCGCAAAGAAATATTGATGACTACCA
>JAHEKD010000143.1 GCA_024638545.1 Gammaproteobacteria bacterium | reverse complement strand
ATTTTCTCGAAGGTAAAACTGCTATCATGTGGCATTCAACTGGCAACTTGACCACTGTAAAGAACAACGCAAACTTTGACTTTGGTGTCGCTAAATTACCGGGCAATAAAGAGCTGGGTTCACCTACCGGCGGTGGCAACTTCTATATTTTCAAGGACACTGCTGACGAGGAAAAGCAGGCTGCACTAAAATTAGTCAAATTCGTGTCCTCCCCGGAACAGGCCGCGCACTGGTCAAAAGCAACGGGCTACATGGGCGTCAGCCCGGATGCATACGAGACAGAAACACTTAGCCAATACGTAGAGGAATTCCCACCTGCTGCCGTTGCACGCGATCAGCTTGAGCATGCAACGGCTGAACTATCAACGCACGAAGCAGGCCGTGTGCGTAAATTCCTGGATGATGCCATTCAATCAGTTTTAACTGGCCAGGCCAGCGCTGAAGAGGCATTAAGAGATGCACAGGCACAGGCGGACCGAATATTGCGCCGTTACCAATAACAGTTCACTGATAATCAATCATCCAGAGTTAACGGCAGGCCATGCATAAAAGGTTTAATTTGAAAGCCTGGCTGTTACTATTGCCGGCTCTGCTGCTGTTGTTCGCTTTCACACACTGGCCGACGATGAGAACGTTCTGGCGCAGCGCCAACTGGGCGAAGACCGATGTTGCAGAGCCCAAGTTTGTCGGCACAGAGAACTTTGCTCTGTTGCTGGATGATCCTGTATTCTGGAAAGTACTGGAGAATAATTTCTGGTATGCAATTGGTACAGTACCCACTTCAATTGCACTTGCCATCCTAATGGCGATTTGGGTCAATGGAAAGATACGTTGTGCTGGATTATTACGCCTGGCTTTTTTTACGCCGACTATTTTACCTATGATTACGGTCGCCAATATCTGGCTTTTTTTCTACAGCCCCGATATTGGCCTGTTTGATCAGCTTCTACGCTCTATCGGTATTGATGGTCCAAACTGGCTGGGTGATCCGGATATGGCCTTATCCAGTTTAATTATTATGACGATATGGAAAGAAGCGGGATTTTTCATGATTTTTTATCTGGCCGCCCTACAAACGCTGAGTCCGGAGCTGTATCAGGCAGCAAGACTTGAGGGTGCAGGACCCTGGCGGATATTCCGTAGAATTACGTTTCCGTTACTGATGCCGACAACGCTGTTCGTGTTAATTAATGCGTTGCTTAACGCATTTAAACTGGTTGATCATATCTTCATATTGACTAAGGGCGGCCCAAACAATGCCACTAACCTGCTCTTGTACTACATTTATGAGACGGCTTTCAGTTTTCTGGACAGCTATTATGCGGCGACTCTCACCGTCGTGATGCTGGTTATACTTGCCTTGATTGCTTTTGTGCAAATGGTCCTATTTGATCGAAAAATTCACTACAAGTGATGACATTTATGAATATCAGGTTACAGTCTCTATCAACCATATCAGCCTATTTGCTGGGTTTCGTTTGGATCATGCCGTTGATTTACGCATTCTGGGCAGCCTTTCATCCCCCTGAATACGCGACAAATTTTTCGCTTACAGCTCCGCTGACTCTGGTCAATTTTAAATCCGCTTGGAACCAGGCTCCGTTTTTCAGCTACATGCTGAATACGATTATTATTACGACCATTATCCTCGTATCACAACTGTTCGTTTGTACACTTGCAGGTTATGCACTTGCGCGGGAAAAATTTACAGGTCGTGGCCTGGCGCTGGGACTGATTTTGATGCAGTTAATGGTTATGCCGGAAATCCTGATTGTCGAAAACTACCAAACCCTTTCGAGTCTTCAGCTTGTCGATACACATATCGGTGTCGGATTACCCTATCTGGCAAGTGCTTTTGGTATATTTTTATTACGCCAGACTTTTAAGACTGTACCTCAGGAGCTTGAAGATGCGGCCCGGGTTGAAGGATTGTCTGGCATTAAAATGATAATCAGGGTTTTTGTACCACTTGCTTTTCCAACATACCTGGCATACAGCCTGGTTTCAATAAGCTATCACTGGAACAATTTTTTATGGCCTCTGGTTGTCACTAATACCGAGGCAAGTCGTCCTTTAACAGTAGGCATGGCCATTTTCGGTGCGCCTGAGTCCGGCGTTGACTGGTCGGTCATCTCTGCAGGGACGTTGATAGCCATTGGTCCACTGCTGGCTATATTTCTAGTATTTCAACGCCAGTTCATTCAGTCATTCATGCAGGCTGGCATCAAATAGATGCGCCTGTTTTCCTGGAATATCCAGTCCGGAAAAGGCTGCGATAACATTACTAATATTGATCGGATTGTCGAACATATAAAGTCGTCAGGTGATTTTGATTTGATTTGCCTGCAGGAAGTTGTGCGTAATATGGAAGAATATTGCGCGCAGGAACAGATGGATCAGCTAAAAGTTTTTACCCGTGCATTTTTTGATTTTCACTTTGTTTGGGGAACAGGATTCAGCTGGCCCACGGCCGGTCAGAATGTAGATGGAAATCAGGAATTCGGTAATCTAACGCTGGTCAAAACCCAAGCCCTTGACCATAGGGTTCATCAACTGCCCATGCCTGCTGCAAAAGGCAAGAAGCAAATGCCGCGCGTGGCGGTTGAAACCGTACTGGAATCAGACATTGGCCCGCTTAGTGTCATCAATACACACCTTGCCTATCACGACAGTCATGAGCGACAGCGTCAGCTGGAACGGTTAACGTTACTTGATAATGAACGTAAGAATCAGCTTGCGCATCCAAAGAAAGCAGATAGTGGTGCTTACCGAGCAGGCCCGTTGGCAGTTGCCAGGATTCTCTGTGGTGATTTTAACTTTGGCACTGAATTTTCAGAATATGATTACCTGATTGAAAATGCGTGGCTGGATGCCTGGAGAGTTTGCAATAAAGATAAACCTCACTCGCCTACCTGCGGTATTTTCGACTCCAAACAATGGCCACAGGGGCCTCATTGTCGTGATTTTTTCTGGCTTAGCAGTGAACTGGCATCAACCAGGATGCGAATGGAAGTCGATGAAGATACCGCTTTATCAGATCATCAACCTATAAAACTTGAAATAAGCATTTGAAACCGATTCCATTCCCCGGATCCCTGCCCTATAAACCGAAAGTAATATTTCCGGATGTCGACGACACGCTTACCTGGGAAGGCTGGTTACCGCCTGCAGCTTTTGATGCAATGTTCAAACTCCAAGCACCATGGAATCCGAGTTATTCCCCTGACCGGTGCCAGTGACGGATTCGCTGAATTTACCAAGACAGTTTTTTAAAATTTATTAATTTAAAAATTTAACTGCACTTAATAATTGCCGGTTTGTTTTATTAAAACCGGCTGTTCTACTGCGTGCGGATAGATTTATACTGGTTTAAAAAACCGAATATAAAAATACAGTCTACGGTTTGCGCTAATGTCTTTCGATCTATATTAAAACGATGGAGCAGTATCATTGGGTGAAGATTCGAGGTCAATAAAATTATTAATTACTTTCGGTCATCGTTATTTGCTAATATTTTATTTAAATGTTTAGTACAAACTTATCAACAATAAAACTGATTGGTTACTGCCTGGCTGCAAATCGACTTGATAATTCAACAATGGCAAAGCTGTCAAAAAGTCTTACATCTAAAAATTTTGACTGGAAAAATTTTTGCCACGTAGCGGCTACGAACTGGTTATTGTCTTACTTACATTATGAACTTCAGAGGAAAAATTTAATCAATCTGGTCCCTCAACAGGTGCAGGCAGAATTACTGGCTGTCAGACATTTGGCCGGATTACGCAACCGGCGCATCAAGCAACAGCTCGAGCAGGTTCTTGGATTGCTGAATCAGGAAAATATTCAACCATTACTGCTGAAAGGTGCTTCCTATTTGATGGAACCGGTTTCTCAGGTCCAGCAATTTCGAATGATTAGCGATATCGATTTGCTAATTGATGAGTCATCCATTATCCCGGCAGTAAAATTACTGAAATTGCATGGTTATTCGTTTTCGAACTTTCTACCAGATGGAACAAACTACCATCTTGATCCAATGTTTAAAAACGATATGCCCGCGCGTTTAGAATTACATGTAAAACCTCTGGCAGCTGGGTGCAGTCAGATGATTTCTGTCGACAGCGCCTGGGATAATGCAGAGCTGATGAAAAACGATAGCTTAGGGTATTTTATATTTATACCCGAGTATCGCCTTATTCACCAATTCGCACATGCTCAAATGCACAGCGGGGATCACGCTAATGAAAGGATTGATCTGCGCCAGCTATACGATTTTCATATAATGTGCCATATCTATTCAGAATCAATTGACTGGTCAAGTCTCGATCGGTTTTACTCAACACATGGCCGACAAATCTGGATAGACTACATATTGATGGCAAGACTGGTTTTTTCTAATTGTAATAGGTCATCTATCTCCGGCGGTATTGCGCAACAGGCTCATGCAAAAAAAATCCTTTTAAAATCAAGCGGTGATCGCAAGCGAGCTTATTTGTATCATTGCCTTGAACGATTAACACGACTGCCGAAACGTCTCACTTCGCCAGAATGGTACACCATAAAATTCAGAACCCTGTTTAACAGATAGTGACCTCAGAACAACAGGTTATAAAACTGATTCCCTGGGTTAAAATTGATGACCAGTCTATTATTTCCAATCCATCGAAAAACAGTCTTTTACTGCTTAATGAGCCCGCAACGCTGATCTGGCAAGCATTCAGGTCGGGGCAAAACCTTTCTCAAATAAGTCGAATGTTAAAAGACACCTATAAAATCAGCACGCTGTGCGCGACTGCTGATGTCGAGTCTATGTTAAATCAATGGCGTCAATCGGGATTGATGGAGACCAAAATACTAAAAGAAAATTCCAGGCGATGGCAAAAGCATCATCAATCAATCCATGCCCCCTTATCAGATAAAAAACCCTTGCGCCAGATTGCCTATCAGTTGATTTCGGATGTGTTTGTTGTAGATTATTATGATGACGGTGCATTCAATTCGATTCATGCCGTATTAAGCCATTTAGAGGTGAATCATTTTTTAGACCAGGGGTGCATAAATCATTTGCCCCGTTATCAGATTGACTATCATGGCAAGTACGAGTTGAGCGAATCAGATAATCTAACTCGAAGATTCAACACACTGGACGAGCTGGTCGAAGCAATACAATGGACGTTAATTGAAAGAGCCTACCAGGGCCACAACTGGTTAGCAGTTTTACACAGCGCTGCACTTGGTACTAAAAGCGGGCGTGGCATTGTTTTTATCGCCCGACGCGGTTCAGGCAAAAGCACATTGTCGCGTTTATTACAAAAGCAGGGATTCACTTATCTGGCGGATGACATAGTGCCGATAAATTATGCAGGCGAGCTTCAACCGGTGCCTATGTGTCAACGATTTAAACAAGGCAGCTGGAAATTATTAAACATTGGAGACTGTTTTTTTCACAGGACCTTAGCCAGGGACAACGGACAATATGTTAAATATTTGAAACCCTTGACCGGCTCTATTAGAGAGTGGGCAATGTATTGGCCGGTAAATACAATAATCTATCCGCAATATAGTTCTAATCTGAAACAGTATCAGTTTGAGAAATTAAATCCCATTCATTCAATAGCCAGGCTGTGTCATTCAGGCAGTGTATTTGGCGGAGCCATTGACCAGCAGCAGCTTGAGTCTATAGTAAGCTGGATACGATCTGTTCCGAGCTATTCTTTAAACTACCCTAAAGTCAATTCTGGTGTTGCTGAACTAATAAGAACACTGGTGTACTGATGCCTGCATCAGCTGATTTCAAAGTTCGTGATTAAACTAGATAACTATGGATAATCAAACCGAAATTTTGACAGTTATCGCCACATCACCTTTGTTATTCATAGAAGCCCGGAAAACGAATTACTGAACCGATTTTATTCCCTGGCGTTTCCACTGGTCATAGGTTGCCATTTTTAATCCCAGGCTTTCATAATGCACAGCATAATAACCATCTGGTCGAGTTGCTACAGCGGCCGGATTCGATTTTAAAATCTCTTGAGCCATTAACCCAACATAGCGGATTCTTGCGACATCATCTTGATATCGGAAACTGTAAAGTTTATGTCCATCCCGGGTTGCCCCAACACAATCAATATCAGTCTTAAGACGAATGTCTGAAGGTGGCGGTGGCGGCCCGCCCGATATTTGTGCCCAGGCGCTATCGTTGGCAAGCAGCGTAATCATCGCAGGAGGCGTATACTTGACTAACCTGCTTAATGCCTCTCGGCGCTGCGGGTCGTCGACTTGCGGTTCTGTTTCGTCAGCAGTTGCTTTGCTTAATTCAGGAATAATTTTTTTATTCTGCATCTGTCCCTCCTTTAGGATCTATCAGCATATAGATTATCATAAAGTTTGTTAACAATTTGAATATATTAATAATAAATATCATTTCTTTATCTGCTGAACAATCACATGCTGTACTTTCAATAGATACTATGATATACCTTTGACAGAGGGTAGTAATCATAAATAATAAATAGCATAATGATTAGGAAAAGAGGATGAAAATAATATTCACAGGGTCAACCCGCAAGCTGAGATTCAGCATTCTATTTTTTTTTATTCACCTGCCTGTCATTCAATTCAGTGACGCAGCAGACTTAAGACATGGTGAATGGTTCGTCCGTTTGATAGCTGAAGCGCCTGAACAACAACTTATA
>JAHEKD010000142.1 GCA_024638545.1 Gammaproteobacteria bacterium | reverse complement strand
GACGCCGATGATGATGTTCAATCAGCTGATCGATACGAATACTTAAGCCTTTGAATGGCAGACGATGGGAAGGTAATACCAGAACATCATTATCAATATCCCTGAAGGTCTCCAGTGACTGGATGTATTCGGCAATCGGATTTGAGGCAGGTTCCTGAACAGGCATTGGAATATTTGGCGTGATTTTTGGAAGAATATGATCGCCGGCGATTAAGATTTTCCTGTCCGCGTTAAACAAAGCGATATGTTCTGGTGAATGGCCCTGACCCTGCCTGCATTGCCAGCTTGAACCCGATATCCGGATCATGTCATTGTGTTTAAGTCGAATAAACGAAGCAGGCAGGCTTGAACATCGCTCTGCAAAAATATTTTTTGTCTTGGACATTTTTTCAAACACCTCTTCCGGCAAGCCATGCAGATGAAACAGTTTAAGCATGGCGGCATTCATTTCACCTTTGGTGTCGTGAAACAACATATTGGCCATTAACCACTCGGTACGCGACATGTATACAGTTGCGCCTGTCAGTTTAACCAGGTCACCACTCAATCCAACATGATCTGGGTGATAATGAGTGAGTATGAGTTTTTCAACCGGTTTGGTTTTTAAAAATCCTGATAACAGCTTTTCCCAGATGGCCAGGCAATCCGCCGCGCCCAGTCCTGAGTCGATCACTGTCCAGCCAGTATCGCCTTCAAGTAACCATACGTTGACGTGATCAAGAGCGAAAGGTAATGGCAGCCTTAGCATAAAGAGGCCCTCGGCAATCAGCAAGGGCTCACCTGCTTGAGGTGGTCGGTCAAGCGTGTATTGAATATCATTTACCACTTGTTGTTTACCTTGTAACGTTTTATGGAGGCCAGAGAAAAGCGGCTGTGATGCGCAAGCTGGTCGGTACAGTAACGAGATTCCCGACCCACCGGACATGCGAGCCTGGACAGACATTTATCTTCACAGCCTGATTTGCGCTCAACCCTGTGATCTGTACAGGCTGTGATATTAAAACTGCCGAATGATTTAACTGCCTTAACCGGACACGCTGACCGACAGGATTTTTCAATACACACCTCACAGACCGGCGCTGCAGCGGCCTGCCGGGTTGCCGGTAATGGTTCAGATACCAACAGGGCGTTTCGATAGGCAAACCATGTACCGTACTCCCCGTGAATATCCAACCCAAGCATCGATGGCCTGCCCCAGCCGGCAAGACGACCTAGCTGCTGAAGGGGAATTGTATACTCAGTGCCAGGATACAGGAACTTAATCCTCATTCCGGGATAGCTGCTGCGCAGGATTTTAACCGTTACACGCTGACTGACGGTATTGAATGGATGCTCCTCAACTTCATCAACAGTTTGCAGGTATTGCCAAAAATCACCACCTTTTGCGCCCACAAGTAATAATGAACAATAGAGTTCCTCAGCTTTTGACGGCAGTGAATCCATAATCACGGCAGGTAATTCACCAAGCCTGAAGCTGGCGCACAGGTTAAGGCCAACCTGGGTCAATCCGGCAACAAAATTTTTATAGGTCACATGTGATTCTGACATAATAGCGATTTAACAATTTAAAGACGGATTATGCGACAGATTTCCTTACAAGGCCATCGCGGCGCCAGAGGCCTGCTCCCTGAAAACACGCTTCCTTCTCTAATCAAACCGTTCGAATATGGCATGCACGGCATCGAATTTGACGTTCAGCTCAGTAAGGACGATCAGGTTGTCATCTATCACGACCTGAGATTGAAATCTGGCATCACTCGAAATTCCAGCAATAATTGGGTTCACAAATCCGGGCCGGCCGTACGCAGCTTGAACCTGAAACAACTCAAATCGTATAAGCTTGGCAGAATTAATAAAAATACAGCCTACGGTCTTCGCTTTCGAAAACAAACCGCTCTGCCTGACCAGACTATTCCGACCCTGTATGAACTAGTGGAGTATCTGGATCAGCGCAATTTGAATAATGCACTATTAAATATTGAAATCAAGCATTCACCCATTGCGCCCGATCTATGTCCGGACCCTGTATATCTGGCGGAAATAATTGTCAATGAAATCAACAAACTAAATATTTCTAAACGCTGCATTGTCCAATCTTTCAACTGGTCTGTCATCCAGGCAGTCAAACGAATGGACAGTGCCTTGACGATTAGCTGTCTGACCACAATCGACCCGGTACTGGATACGCTCTCACCTGGAAAAAAGAGGGCATCACTGTGGAATGCAGGTCTGGACATTCGTGATTTTGATAACTGTGTCGTCGATATGGTTGCAGAGTTTGGTGCTGACTACTGGGCACCAAATTATATCAATCTTACCAAGCCGTGGATTAAGGCGGCGCATGATCGTAATCTCAGAGTAATGACCTGGACGGTAAATCACCTGCCAACAATGATTCGCATAATGAACTGGAGAATCGATGCTATTATTTCTGACTATCCGGATAAACTCGCCGCTGCGTCCTCGCAATGGAAGTCTACTTTCGCACAATAATTGCTATACTCTAGCTTGTCACTTAATTAATTGATTTGCATTATTGATGAATGTTCTTGAAATCAAAAATCTGAAAGTTGATTTTGATCTAAACGGAGGAATTATTCCTGCGGTCAAGAATGTTTCGTTTAATATTCCACATGGAAAAACCGTGGCGCTTGTCGGTGAATCAGGTTCAGGTAAGTCAGTCACAGCACAGGCAATACTGCAAATTCTTCCTAAAATTGCCCGTATCTCAAACGGTGAAATCCTTTTGAAAACGGCATCCGGGCAATCGCCGATTGATATTGCAAAACTGAACGTCGATGGCCCGCAGATGCGCGATATTCGTGGCGGGAAAATCTCCATGATTTTTCAGGAACCCATGGTATCGTTATCCCCTCTGCACACAATAGGCAACCAAATCAGTGAATCGGTGTTGTTACATCAGCCCGAGAAATCAAAACAGGCAACTAAATTGACTCGCCAGATGCTCGATATGGTGGGATTCCCTGACCCCGACCGGGCAATAAAAACCTATCCGTTTGAACTATCAGGAGGTTTAAGGCAGCGAGCCATGATCGCAATGGCGCTGGTTTGCAAGCCCAGCCTGCTAATCGCAGATGAGCCCACAACAGCGCTTGATGTCACGATTCAGGCGCAGATACTGAAGCTGATTGCTGATATTCAGAAAGAATTAAACATGACTGTATTACTGATCACTCATGACCTGGGTGTTGTCGCTAATATTGCGGATTACGTCGTTGTCATGTATCACGGTGAAATTATGGAAAGCGGTACTGTCACACAGATATACAACAATCCAAGGCATCCCTATCTGAAAGCATTGCTTAAAGCTGTGCCGCATTTCGACATGAAACCGGGTGAAAGACTGAAACCCGTCCGGGAGATCGAAACTGAATTAGGCCACCTGCTGGTGGATAAGCAAGTTACCGACAGCAGCCTTAGAAATCCTGTCCATCTGGAGGTGAGAAATCTGACACGCACGTTTAAGATTCGTCACAATCCATTATTCGGTAAAAAAGAGGATCGAACCATTCGTGCGGTAGATGATGTCAGCTTTGATGTCAACCGTGGAGAGTGTTTCGGACTGGTTGGTGAGAGCGGTTGCGGAAAAACAACGCTCTCAAAGATCTTGATGAAGGCATTGCAACCCAGCCATGGTGAAATCAGCTACTATGATACGCAAGAAGCCATTGATGTTCTTAAACTCGCAGATGAACAGCTGTTCCGATTCAGAAGAAAGATGCAGTTTATTTTTCAAGATCCATTCAGCTCTTTAAACCCCCGGATGAGTGTTTATGAGCTTATTCGAGAACCACTGGTAATACACAATATTGGTGATGAAGCTTACCAGATAGAAATGGTCAAAGAATTGATGCGCCTGGTCGGTCTGGACCCGCGATTTTTAAATCGCTATCCGCACAGTTTTTCCGGGGGGCAGCGTCAACGCCTCGGCATAGCTCGCACGCTGGCTCTCAAGCCGGACCTGATAATCTGTGATGAACCTGTATCAGCGCTCGATGTTTCAATACAGGCGCAGGTGCTGAACTTGCTCAAGGATCTGCAGTCAGAGCTGAATCTTACTTATATATTTATTTCTCATAATCTCGCTGTGGTCGACTATATTGCTGATCGTATTGCGGTGATGTGCAAGGGCCGGCTGGTTGAAATTGCGCCCAAAGAGGAATTATTTAATAATCCGGTTCACCCGTATACCAAAGCACTTTTAAATGCAGTCCCTTTTCCCGATCTGGATAAACCACTGGATTTCAATAAATTAATGGATGAGAAATCCTCGGAACCCGCCGCCTGGCCGAGCCCCTATACCGCTAACATCAATATTCAAACGCAGCTACAGACCGTTGCGCCAAATCATTTAGTACAAACCATGGTACGCTGAGCCATGACAGTAAAGTTGACAGGCCGAAAATTAATCAAATTTTTAGTATTCGCTATTTTTATTTGTCTGGGGCAATCGTCTATTGCCGCCATCGAGCCTGATTACTTTTCTGAACAGGTGAACAGCGGTGAATTACCCGCCATTGATGATCGCCTGCCTGAAAAACCGCTGGTCATGGATGAAGCTCTAGGCAATTCAACCCCCGGTCAGTATGGCGGCAGGATGAGAATGTTAATGGCCAAGGACAAAGACATCAGACGCATGGTCGTTTTCGGTTACTCACGTATTGTTGGCTATAACCAAAACCTGGAGCTGATCGCCGATATTGTCGAGTCCTTTGAAAACAATGAGAACAAGGAATTCATTTTCCACCTCCGAAAGGGGCATCGCTGGTCTGATGGAGAACCTTTTACATCAGAGGATTTTAAATTTTTCTGGATAGATGTTGCCAACAACAAGGACTTAAACCCGTTTGGGCCGCCAAAGTCTCTGCTCGTTGACGGCATCTCGCCTGAAGTTGAATTTCCTGATGAGTACACAGTCATTTACCGCTGGCATTCGCCGAACCCGTACTTCCTGGCCGAACTGGCAGGCCCACGTCCACTCTTCATATATGAGCCGGCGCATTATTTAAGAAAATACCATCCAAGCTATACGGACCCGGCCAAACTCGAAGAAAATGCCAGGGAGTCCGGCAAACGCAACTGGGCCGGCGTGTTTCTAAAAAAAGCACGTCAATACAAATTAACCAATCCCAAACTTCCATCGCTCCAGCCCTGGATAAACACCACCAAGCCACCTGCAGAACGCTATATATTCAAACGCAATCCCTATTTTCACCGGGTTGACATCAACGGCAGGCAAATGCCCTATATTGACGAAGTCATTATCAATATAGTCTCTGGCAGTTTAATTCCGGCAAAAGCCGGTTCAGGTGAGACGGATTTGCAGGGGCACTACCTGCGCCTGGACAACTATACCTTCCTGAAAGCGGGCGAAGAAAACAACAATTTTAACGTTCGTCTGTGGAAAACAGTCAACGGCGCCCATAAGGCACTTTATCCGAATTTAAACAGCAATGATCCTGTCTGGCGGGAATTAGTAAGAGATGCGCGTTTCAGACAGGCTCTCTCACTGGGTGTTGACCGGCATGAAATTAACCAGGTTGTCTATTTTGGCTTATCCAATGAGAGTAATAATACGGTGCTTCCGGAGAGCCCTTTTCATACCCAGGATCTGCAGTCACGCTATGCTGTCTACGACCCTGAGGAAGCAAACAGGTTGCTCGATGAAATTTCTTTAACCGAGCGTAACAGTAAAGGCCTGAGACTGCGGCCGGATGGGAAACCGCTGGAAATTATCATTCACACAGCAGGTGAAAGTACTGAAGAAACAGATATCCTCGAACTGATCCATGACAGCTGGTTGAAGCTCGGGATAAAAATTTACACCAAGCCGTCACAACGTGAAGTCTTTAGAGAACGGGTATTCTCAGGTGATGCAATGATGTCAATCTGGAGCGGGATTGAAAACGGACTACCCACTGCTGACATGAGTCCACATGAGCTAGCACCTACTCGCCAGGATCAGTTTCAGTGGCCAAGATGGGGCCAATATTATGAAACAAAAGGCGAAGTCGGAGAACAGCCTGACCTTGAAGGAGCAATTGAGCTATTCGAGTTAAACAATCAATGGCGGTTGACCGCCAGCTCGTCTGAACGCGAGAAAATCTGGAAAAAGATGCTCGATATTTATTGTGAGCAGGTATATACCATCGGAATTATTAATTCAGTACCCCAACCTGTTGTAATAAATAGCAATCTGGTAAACGTCCCCGAGAGAGCCATATATGCATGGTTGCCGACATCATACTTTGGGGTCTATCATCCTGATATCTTCTGGTTGGAGAACTAATCCTGATGATTGGATTTATTTTCAAACGTTTGCTGATGATGATTCCCACGCTGTTGGTGATCAGTATTTTAGTGTTCATTATTATTCAATTACCGCCCGGTGACTATCTTGAAAGCTATATCGCAGAACTGCAAAGCCAGGGAGAATCTGTCGATCAGGATAAAATCAAATTCCTCAGGCAGGAATACGGTCTGGACAAGCCAATGTATGAGCAATATTTTGTCTGGGCAACCGGCATGTTAAAAGGTGACCTGGGCTACTCCTTCGAATTCGACTTGCCGGTAAGGGAAGTCGTCGGTGACCGAATGTTTTTAACGATCATAATTTCACTAGTAACTATATTATTCACCTGGATAATCGCTTTTCCTATTGGAATCTACTCGGCAACGCATCAATACAGCTGGGGTGATTATGGATTAAGTCTACTCGGATTCATTGGCCTGGCTACACCAAATTTCCTGCTG